>WQSH01000048.1 GCA_009787995.1 Oscillospiraceae bacterium | reverse complement strand
AGAGCGCTAGCCTAAGCCAAACGGCTTTTACGTTACGCAGACTTTGAATTATTCTCATCGCTGCCCGCTGCCTCGCAAGCGTCGGCAGCATCGGCAGCTTTGTCAAACAGGCAGACGATATCGTGCATTGCATACGACATGTCCTTGGCGGCCTTGTTGACAGACATAGAGCTTTCCATCAGCATATTTGCGGACTCGTGTATCCTGTTAAGCGGGGTGACGACCAAGTCCCTGACGTGTCGGGCAATTATCACTGCGGTAAATGAACACATTGCCACAGCGAATGTGCCGCCTATAATAACCACGAGTGCCATATCGGAAAGGAGCATACTGGTTCCAACTGTGAATAAGTAAACTATTACCGATGAAAGCAAGACTCTCACAAAAACATAGGCAAATACTCTTGCCCCAAAGATAGGCTTCATAACCAGCACCTACTCAATACTTTCCAAAATTGTCGGGTGCGCCAAACCCTCCACTTTCCTGCTGCGGGCTTCCTGCCTCCGCAGAGGGTGAAAACTTCCGCGGGGACTGCAGCCGTTCGAAGCTCTGCGAGGCTTTCAGCCTAAACTGCGAAATCAATTGCTCGAGCATCAAAGACTGCCCGCTCATCTCCTGCGACGCTGCGGCGCTTTGTTCTGCTGTGGCGCTGTTTTGCTGGACTACGTGAGACACTTGGTCTATGCCGGTGTTGATTTGCGCAATGCCGGCAGCCTGCTCTTCGGAGGACTTAGCCATTTCGTTTATAAGCTTACTGCTCTCCCCAATCCCTGCCACTATATCGACAAAGCTTGTGGATGTATTATCGGCAATGCGGGAGCCGAGCTCCGCTTTTTCTATCGAATCGGCAATCAGGCTTTCAGTATCCTTTGCGGCCTCGGCGCTCTTGGCGGCGAGGTTCCGGACTTCCTCCGCCACGACGGCAAAACCTTTGCCGTGCTGGCCGGCCCTGGCGGCTTCGACGGCGGCATTGAGCGCAAGTATGTTTGTTTGGAATGCGATATCGTCTATCGACTTGATGACCCTGCTTATATTCTGGCTCGAGGCGTTGATGTCCTTTACGGCGGCCATCATCTCGCTCATCTGGCTGCTGCCCTTTTCTGCGCTTTCTTTTATGTCAGACGCAAGCACTGCGGCGCGCTCCGCCATTCCTGCATTGTCTTTCGTTTTTTGCGCAATTTCGGATATGGAAGCCGAAAGCTGCTGCACTGATGAAGCCTGCTCCGTGCTGCCCTGTGCCAGCGACTGAGAACCATCGGCAATTTGCTTCGAGCCTGTGGCGACTTGCGATGTGGATGATTTGATTTCGCTAAACATGTTGTTAAGGTTGTCGACCACCTTTTGCATCGAATTGCGGACGATGTCTTTGTTGGACAGCGGATTTGTCGTAATTGTCAAGTCGCCGTCTGCCATTTTCTCAAGCAGTTGCATTTCATCGTAAAGTGCGCGCATATATTTGACAATTGCGCCTGAAAGCCGCCCCACCTCGTCTTTATTCTCCATAGCTTTCCTGATTATATCCATCTCGGACTTTTCAAAATCAATGTCGCCCTTCTCTGCGGCTCTGCCGAAGAACGAAGCGAGAGGAATCATGGGCTTGCTTATCTTAGTAGCAATGTAAAATACAATAAAAATCGCCACCGCCAAGCCAACGACGCCGATGGCGATTGACATCAAAATTACCTGGTTTCTCTGTGCATAAATGGCTCCCAAGGGCAGCGCCATAAAAACAACGCCAAGTTCATTGCCGCTGGGGCAATAAAAGGGCAAGTAAAATGCGCTGTATGGGTCGCCAAACATGGTAGTGGTAAGTGACAATTCATTTCTTTGCTGGAATACCGTGCGCAGGATTTCCGGGTCATCTGCATATGTGCCGACGACGCTGTTGCCGCGCCCGTCTACAAAAGTGGACGAAGCCCGCACATGCCTGCCCGTCGGCTCGTCGTATACATAAATTGTAAACTCGGCGTTATGTCTCGCTGCAAGTGCGTCAACGGCTTTTTGCGTGTCAAGCGCATAGCCGATAACGGCGACTCCTATTATATCACCCTCATAAAATATGGGCACGGAAGAGCGGATGGGAATCCGCCGCTGACCGACGGGGGTATATGCCACGGAGACTATGCCCTCCAAGGCCTCAAGCAGCGAAACAGTGCGAAATGCATCGCCAAAGCGTTCCGGTTCGTCTGTACGAGCGAGGACGTAAGTGTCAGCCCCGGCAACGGTGATGTATGTGACGCCGTAGTCCAATGCAAGCTGGCGACCAACGCGAAGTATTTCCTGTGTATCTGCGGTAAGCACGGCTTGCGGTAGCCTCGGGTCATAAGAGACTCTAAGTCCAACGTCTATGACCATCTGGCGAGTGTCGTCAGTGATATACCGTACGCTGTTTGCGACAGCACTGAGTCGTTCATCTACCAAATCGTCGCTGAGTTGCCGAAACTGGATAATAGCTACGGACAGGGTGACTAGCAGCAGCGCACAAATTGTAATCGCTGTTGGCAAGATGATTTTCATTCTCACATTGAAGTTCTTCATTTCACAGATCTCCCCCTAAAATTTTGATTAAAAGGAGACTCGCACTGTCAAAATGTGCACATTTTGGCAGTGCAAATCTCACCATAAATAAAGTGTATGCCAAGCTGTCAAATATGTCAAGGGAAATCCAGCAGAATGATAAGAAATCCATACGGCTTTGGATGGATTTGATAGAAGTTGCGAGTTTAAAATAGCCAAAACGTCACTTAACGTCTACTGCCAAAATGTGCACCTTTTGAAACATGAGGTGGGGCGTCAGAAACATGCGAGGTTCTACCTGGATTTAAGTTTATGCTCCAGCTGTTTCTTCCCCTTGCGAGGCGTCTAGTATGTTCTTTGTGCTTTCAGAAATAGCTAGGACATTTTCATAGGAAGCTTTAACGCTGCTGCTGATTTTTTCAACAGAGGCGTTGATGTTGTTTATAGCGGTGTCTGCCTTTGTCGATGCCGCCTTTGTCCTTTTGGCCGATTCGTCAGAGCTTTTTGAAAGCTTCCTTATTTCTTCCGCAACTACGGCAAATGCCCTGCCGTTCTGTCCGGCGCGCGATGCTTCGACTGATGCGTTTAGGGATATTATGTTGATGCTCATCGCTATCTCCTCTATATCGGCAATCAGCTTGTTGTACGACTCAATGACTTTGTTTATTTCATGCACGTCGCTGACAATCGTTGAGGTAACGTCCTTGACCGTCGTTGTGTCTTTGAGCACCGTATCGAAGCGAGCCATGTTGTCAACCGCTGCATCATGATCCCTTTTTGCATCTTCATGCGCTTTTTTTAGGCAGTTTTGTGGTACATCTATGTTTTTTGCCAGCCTCACGGCCATTTCATAGCAGGTGTCGCATCCGCACGCACCGCAGTCGAATTTTTTAGAGTCATCGTCAAATTTATCCAGTATGGCGAATGCATTGTCAATGCTGGATGGGGAAACCGGAATGTTCCGTGCCGGCAGGGTCGTATATGTTCTGACAAAATCCTGTAAGTGCAGGCTTTTGTCGAATTCAGAAAAAATATCTTCGAGGTATTGACCCTGATTTTTGCCCAGCGCTTCAGTGCGAGCTTTGTGCATCGTAAAACCGATGTCAAACATATTAACTGCGCCAGCCTCGCCGTGGTGGATGCAGCCGGTGCCGACGTTGCAGCCCTCCATACAGTTGAGGACATCAAACAGTGCCGGCAGCTGTTGTGTGGAGTTAACTGCATATTCATCCAGCGCCTTGTACACCATCTGCGTCCCTTCGGATTTATCAATCCTAAGCTTCTTGCCAAAGTAGTGCTCAATATTCTCCCGCAGACCGCCGGGAAGAGGGTACAGCACGCCGAGGCCCGCTTGGAAGTTGTCGAACCCGCTCGGGTGCGCCGGGAGCGCAATGCCGCACTCATGCATGTATTTTGCCAAACCCTTGAAAGTAACGTTGTAGTCCACGAGCTGAGTTTCGTCGAATTCGTGGGCTTTTGCTATGCATGGGCTGAGCGCTGCAATCTTTGTATTCAAATTGTCGTATTTTTTCATGTAAATAGCCGTGCAAAGCATTGGCGAGTGTATCGGGGACAGGTGCTTAGCCAGCTCATTTTTATGCATAAGTATGTAATTGACTATCGAGGGGCATGGTTGGGAAATCAAGGGGACGGTTTTCCCCTTCTCTATGGTGCGAATATGAGCCCAAGTGCATATATCAGCCCCCAGCGAGACGTCATAAATCTTGACTGCGCCCAGCGAGCGGAGCCATGTAAACATCCTTTGCCACTCCTGAAAATTTGTTTGCACCGCCGGAGCTGCAAACAGGCTAATCGGGACTCCGTTGGCGAGGTCTTCAAAAAAGCGCTCGGTATCATCTTCATATGCCCTTGAGCCGTGGTGGCACACCAGCAGGCACGCGCCGCAGACAACGCATTTGCTGTTGTCCGCTTCGACTTTTATATTTCCATCGAATATGCTCGAGACATTAGCTTCAGTAATCGGGCAAACTCTCACGCAGCGGTTGCACCCTACGCAGTTTTCCAATGAATTGGTTATTAGTTTACGCATATCTTAATAGTCTCTCTCTCCCCAAAATTCCTGTAATATACTTGGTATGTTTGGTATGTGCGGCCTGCAGCTACATGACGGTTTGCTCAAATAGCGAAAGCTGAAAAATGGCGTTTTTTGCCATAAAGGTCAATTTGTGGATCTCGGCAATGGCAGATTCAGCCTCTGCGCTGTCGTCGCTTTCTTTGAGGTGCTGCACAATTTCGGCAAGCCTATCTACCTGCAAGGCAACTTCATTGATGCCCCTAGAAAGACTCTCATCGCCGTATCCAAACTTGTAATGCTTTTCCAAAATTTTCCTCCTAAGTTTATTGCGCTGTTGCACTGAATTCGCCGATGCATGCGGAAGTCCCCATGAGCCAGTTAACCTTTTTGGGAGGTACCGTCAATCAGTATAGTGCTGTATCAGCACAAAGTCAATGAAAAAAATTTATGATTGCATCTAATTGCGCTTAATCAGCACATTTGTTGAAAAAAGTTTCTTTGTTCGTTAGTATGTACCAACGCTAAAGATGTTTGGTATATCGCAAACAAGCACGCTCGCCAGCGGTGTAGATGTAAGTTCGATGAGGGATGGGGATTTATGTTTACTGAAAAAACTTGAGTAGTATAGTCCGTTATGATAAAATAAAGCCATCCTCCGGAAACCGGACTTACAAAAAAATTGATTTCACGAAAATACTGACAAACGGTTCACCCCCACTTATCGCAATTTTAGAGGGGATTGGCAAAAGTCAAGGTGTTTTAGTGAATGTTACATTGGTTTTGTCTTTGACATTTTTGAGGAAAAGCAAAAATGCGCGGCTGCTGTCGACGCACTTTTTGCGACACTTTTGAAGAGGTTTCAAGGACACGTTCATTACACGAGAGGTGAACGCATGGCGTCTCTACGTTTGAGGGAGCTTCGCGAAGGGAAAAAGTTAAATCAAGCTGACGTTGCTGCGTATTTGCAAATAGCGAGAACAACATATGCTCGCTATGAAACAGGCGAGCGGGAGATGACATACAACTCCTTGGTATCCTTGGCAGAGCTGTTTTCAGTCAGTGTCGACTATTTGCTTGGGAGGTTCGATGCGAATCCCGTGATTTTGTGTGAGGACGAAGCCGCACTGATTGATATGTTCCGCACAGTCGACGAGCGTGGGCAGACTTCAATTAACGCAATCGTTAGGCATGAGTATTTGCAATCCAAAAAGGCGAAAAAACATAAAACCTGAGCTACGAGCGAGTGCGGCTGCTGTCAAAATGTGTACGTTTTGACAGCAGCCGCTAAAATAGAATTTAGATCAGTGCAATTTTGCACTTTCTAACTGAGTTATAGGAATTTGTTGCGAATTTGCCGAATTTTCTTGACTTGGAGAGGCGTTTGTTGTACATTTTGCACAGTGAGGTGTACCCTGTCGAAACGTACACATTTTGGAGCTTACGTTTTGTGCGTCGTAGATCTGTGCTCTCGCAAGCGTCTGTAAAATGTGGATTCTTTCAGGCCGGTTTGCTCCATGACCTCGGTAGCAGTCAGTCGCCCGCTTTCTAGCAGCTTCACGAGAGCAACGAAGTTCTCGGGGAGCTTTTTTGCTGGGCGGCCGAAGCGGACGCCCCTTGCCCTGGCGGCGGAAATGCCGTCCGCCTGGCGCTTCCTGATGTTATCCCGCTCGCTGTGCGCCACGAAGGAGAGGATTTGCAAGACCAGGTCGGCAATGAAAGTTCCCATAAGGTCTTTGCTCAAGCGCGTGTCAAGCAAGGGCATGTCAACAACGGAAATGTCAATTCCGCGCTCTTTAGTTAGTATTCGCCATTGGTTTTGAATCTCGTCATAATTGCGGCCCAAGCGGTCAATGCTCAATATGTACAGCAAATCGCCAGGTTTGAGCAGTTTCAATAATTCCTTATATGCAGGTCTGTCAAAGTCTTTTCCGGACTGCTTGTCCATGAATGTCCGTTCTGGCGGGACCTTCAATTCACTCAAAGACAGCATCTGCCTGTCCTCGTTTTGATCAATTGCCGATACCCTCATGTAAATGTATTCAGCCATAGCTTTGCGCCTCCTTTCAAAATTAGCCGGTCTTACATTTCGCACAATCCCATGTCGCAATTTGGGGCTGTTGCGCTAAGCAAAGGCGCACCCGCCCTTGAAAATATGCGGGAAGGCAAATGGGCTGCCGCAAAACGATTACAAAAATCGAATGCGTCAGCCCAACGAAAATCTTGATGTCTATTTAATTTGCGAGAAATAACCTACTCAACCGTCACGCTTTTTGCCAAATTCCGGGGCTTGTCTATATCAAGCCCCTTGTTTGCGGCTACGTAATAGCTGAAAAGCTGCAATGCGACAACGGACAGTGAAGGCGAAAAAAGCTCGTGGATGTCCGGAAGGCTGACCAAGGAGATATCCTCGCTGACCTCGGCATCGCAAGCATTGCCGACGAATAGCACCTTCGCACCCCTGCTGATTACCTGCTCCGCATTGCTGAAAATCTTGCTGTAAAGCTGCTTGCAGTTTGAAATAGTGACTACAAGGGTGCCTTTTTCGACTAGCGAGATTGGGCCATGCTTTAGCTCCCCTCCGGCATACGCCTCCGAGTGGATGTATGATATTTCCTTTAATTTGAGCGAGCCTTCCAGAGCGATGGCATAGTCGATGTTCCTACCTATGAAAAATATGTTTTTGCAGCCGATGCAAGTGGATGCGTATTTTTGAATGTAATCGACGTGACCCAGTATATCAGTGACTTTGTCGGGCAAAGAGACCAGCTCTGCCAACAAGTTTTTTTCATCTTCCGGCGGCAGCCTGTTTAGCCTGGCGGCAAACCTTATTGCGAGCAGGTAGAGCAGGACTAGCTGCGTTGAAAAAGCCTTTGTCGTCGCCACGGCGATTTCAGGCCCGGCGGCGGTGTAGATGGTATGGTCGGACTCCTTTGCGATGGTACTGCCGATTACATTCACGATGGCAAGTGTTACGGCGTCTTTGGCCTTTGCCTCGCGCATGGCGGCTATGGTGTCGGCGGTTTCCCCGGACTGGCTGATTAAAATGACGAGGGTTTTCCCATCTATAACGGCGTCCATGTACCTAAACTCGCTGGCGAGGCTAACTTCTATTGACGGAAACCTGCAAAGCCGCTCAAACACGTATTTTGACACGGCCCCTGCATTGTACGCCGAACCACATGCCGTTATGACGATTTTGTTGAATTTGGAGATGTCTATTCCATCTAGCACTTTGGCGTTCTCGCCATTGCCAATCGCAGATTGGATGGTGTCCCTAATCACTTTTGGCTGCTCCATTATTTCTTTGAGCATGAAATGCGGGTAGCCGCCTTTCTCTGCGCTGTCGAGGCTCCATGTTATTGTTTCAATGGTTTTTTCCAGCGGCTCTTTGTCCATGGTGAAAAACTCGACGCCGCCTCGCTTCAATACGGCGATTTCGCTGTCGTTTAGGTAGTAGACCTTGTTTGTGTGGCCCAAAATCGCCGGGACGTCGGAGGCGATGAAGTTCCCATGACCGGATGAGCCGACAATCAGTGGGTTGTCCTTTTTGACGGCTATGAGGGTATCCGGGTCGTCAAGGCACATGATCCCCAAGGCATAAGAGCCCTCAAGCCTGCCCGCCACTTTAATGACCATATCGATAAGGTCGCCGTCATAGTAGTATTCTGCGAGCTGCGCTATGACTTCGCTGTCGGTCTGCGAGGTGAACTTTATGCCCTTGCTTTCCAGCCGCTCTTTTAGTTGCTTGAAATTTTCGATTATGCCGTTGTGGACAATGGCAATTTTATTTTGACTGCCCAAATGGGGGTGCGAGTTTACATCAGACGGCTCGCCGTGTGTCGCCCAGCGCGTGTGGCCGATGCCCATATGGCTTCCTATGGGGTTTTCCTTAATCGCCGCTTCCAGCGCAGACAGGCGTCCTTTCTTTTTTACAACTTGGTAGCCGTTTTTTCCAAAAACCGCCAGTCCAGCAGAGTCGTAGCCCCGGTATTCCAATTTTTTTAGCCCCTCGACGATAATCGGAACCGAATCCTCTTCGCCCACGTAACCAATTATGCCGCACATATCAATACCTATTCCTTTCGCATCTCAATTTTGTACATTATACATTGATGTTTGCGAAATGTGAATGGGAATTGTGATTAATTTTGATGTTGTGTTTCGCGTGAATGGTGTGTATAATGACTTGGCGCTTTTTGGGTGCGAACAATCTTGACGTTTTGGAGACAGCCACGTGTTAGAATATATCACTTTAAGCATTAATATTACAATGCCGTTTATCCTGCTTTCGCTGCTTGGGATTTTGATGAAGCGCATCGGGATGATTGGGGATGCTTTTGTTGAGCAGGGGAATAGGGTCATATTCAATTTCGGAATACCTATGACCGTTTTTAATCATGTGCTCAGGGCGGATTTGGACAATGTGTTTGATGCGCAGTTCTTCGCTTTTAACATTATTTGGTCAGTTACATTCTTCCTCGTGGTCTGGTTCTTGGCAAGCCGGCTGATGAAGGACAAGGGATCCGTGTCGTCTTTTGTAAACAGTGCGTACCGCAGCAGCCTCTCTGTCGTTGGGCCGCCTTTGCTGGGGCTCATGTTTTTCGAGCACTACAACCCCGATGTCCTGCCCAAGGCGATTCTTGCCGTTGCGGTTTTGCTCATTATATCCTACGCCACGGCGTCGGTATTATTTGCCGTGCATGACTCAAAGGCAAAAAAAAGCGGCGTGCTGGGCGTAGTCATATCGATTGTGAAAAACCCTATTGTCATCGGCGTTGTCATAGGGATTGCCTTTAACCTTTTTGGCATCACCCTCCCCACGTTTGCGCAAAACACGGTAGATTCGCTTTCCGGGATTGTGATGCCCCTAGCTATGATTTGCGTCGGAGCCAACCTCTCGCTACGCAAGTACAATGTCAAATTCAAGTATGCGCTGATTTCAGGAGCCGTCAAGCTTGTGATAATGCCAGTGGCTGCGGTTATAATAGCGTATTTGTTCGGGTTTCGCGGCAATGATTTGACGATAATCATGATTCTAAACGCGCTGCCGATGGCAGTGGGGGCCTATGTAATGCAAGCGGAGCTGGGCGGGGACTCGTACATTGGGGCAACTGCGTTAATGCTCACGATGACGCTCTCCGCAGTCACGCTAACGCTGTATATATTCATTTTTCGGGTCATGGGCTTTTTGGTTTGACATTTGTCATCGAAAGTGCGGATTAATGTTAAAAATTCAATAAGCGCTGACAAATGAGTCGCCTGCGACTATTATGTGGTCGTCGAGGGTTATGCCCAGGAGTTCCCCTGCGAGCCTGATTCGCATCGTTACCTCTTTGTCTTGGTCGCTTATGTCCAGCATTCCGCTGGGGTGGTTGTGGCCTATGATTATGGATGCTGCGCGGTCTTCGATGGCGGGGGAGAAAACCTCCCTCGGGTGCACCAGCGACGACATCAAAGTGCCGATTGAGATTGTGCGGCAGTTTATCAGCCTCCTTGCGCCGTCCAGCGACAGCATTGCGAAATGTTCTTGCTTTTTGTTGCTTATAAAGCCAAACTGCTCCGCAGCTTTCTCGGGAGAGTCGATTAGCGGGGCGGTTTGCTTTGCAAACCGCCTGCGCCAATACTCAAGTGCAGCAAAGACTACCGTCGCTTTGGCTTGGCCGATGCCCTTGATGGCCTTAATATCGTCGATGCTAAGGTTTTCTGCACCGACTTTTAAAATTACGGTATTTAGATTCCTGGCAATCTGTTTGAAGTCGTTGCCCTTGCCGCCGCTGCCTATCACCGCTTGCAGGAGCTCAACATCGGTGAGTGCGGCTGCGCCCCTTCGGCCTAGTTTCTCCCTCGGTAACTCCTGTGCCATACCCTTGCCCTCCGACATTTAGATATTTACTATTAGTGATATTACCAGTGTAACTACAAGCAAGCGCATTTTCAATATGAATTTGAATGTAGAAATAGGGCGAGTAAATGATACTTTTTCAAACACGCCTAGTAGATATACACATATTTTATAGAATAATTGTGATTTTTTTGGGAAATTTATAATAGGCGCAATTGACTATGGCGAGGCATTATGCTATATTGTTTAGCATCAACCAAAACAGCGGAAAGTTTTTAATAATTTTGAGGAGGACATGTAATGGCAGCAGAAAGTAAAATTCTAAACATCGAACCACTGGAAATGGAAGCAGCCGGCTTTAAAAAAGAAGACCTGAAAGGCAAGGTTGTGCTGGTTACGGGCGGCGCAAGCAACATTGGATTGGGCTATGCTCGCGCTGCGGCGTGGGCGGGCGCAAAAGTCGTCATTACCGACATAAACGAAGAAAACGGCAACGAAGCCGAGCGTGTGATAAACGCTGACAACGGCCCCGACACCGCACTGTTTGTCAAGTGCGACGTGACAAAAGCGGATGAAGTGAAAAACTTGGGCAAAAAAGCCTTTGAAAAATTCGAGAAGGTAGACGTATTCATCCACAATGCAATGAACATGCGGCTCAACGGCCCCGTGCTCACCTCGTCTGTAGACGAACTAGACCAGTCATATGCGATTTCGGCGCGCGGCATGATGCTCCTAATTCAGGAATTCGTGCCCGGGATGATTGAGCGCAAATACGGCGTCGTAGCATACAGCGCCACGCAGTTCCACTTTGCGCCCCCTATGGTTGGTGGGACGATTTACACGTCGGGCAAGGCTTGCGCAGCATCGCTCACGCTGTCGCTTGCAAATGAAGTCAAGGACACGGGCGTCAACGTGTTTTGCATGACTCCGGCAGGCGTGATCAGGTTCGACCCCTCCAGGCTGCCGCCTCCTCCAAAGGATGCACCGCCGCCGCCAAAGGATGCGCCCAAGTTTGAAATGTTCGGAATGCCCGGATTTAACGGGTTGATTCCGCCGGAAGCCGGCGGCGCAGCCATGGTCTACTGCATTATGAATGCCAAGAAGCTGCACGGTTCGGGCATAATCATCAATGATGCGTTCGATGCTATGAATTACCCGTTCCCGAAACCTGAAACAGCTGCACGCCCGAAGGGAAGGCGCCTTAGCGATATGGAGCTCACTATGGTATTATGCACAACGGGCCCGGGATTTGAGGGGTAACTGAAGTATGGCACCAGAGGCAGTGGAGGCATCGGGGCCTGAGAGGCTGGGAAAGAAAAGGCCTAGAGTCTATTATGTGGAGTTTTGGCGGTTTGCATTTACCGTCATACTCTGCCTGTACCACCTGGAGATATTCTACACGGTCAGAATATTTCCATCCGGGACGACTGCGGTCGAATTTTTCTTCATCCTTGCAGGGTTTACTATTGCGATGACCGCATCAAACAAGCTGGAAGCGCTGGGAGTGCGAGAGCTCGACAACCGCGCGGCGCGCAGCATGGCAGTTGATTTTGCAAAAAAGAAGCTTAAGGCAATTTACCCAGTCCTTACAGCCGGACTGATTCTCGGTTTGGTAGTGGTGCCGCTGATGTTTCCACCGCCCGCATTTCCTGCGTTCGGATTTGCGCCGGCGCCGGAACCCTTGTCCTTCGGGGCGAGGCTTTTGGAAAGAATTGGCGTTCTGTTTAGCAGTGAGTGGGAGTGGCTCATGATGGTTGGTTCGCCGATGAGCCACGGCACGGTGGGATATATGCTCATGTCGTCCCCAATTGTGCCTCTGTGGTTTCTAACGCCGCTTTTCACCATAGGCTACCTTTACTCATTCCTCATGCACCGCAAGTATGACCTGATGATGTTTTTAGCGCCGCTGATTGCTGTTTTGGGTCACATATACTTTGCGCTCAATACTTCGATATCTTTTAGTTTTAACACCCAAATGGGATTCCTCGACTCCGGCGCGATGAGGGCCGTTATGCAGATGGCACTCGGCATTTCGATGTTCCAGCTGTATCAGTACTTAATTAATCTCGAATGGACGTTTCCCAAAAAAGTGTTCCTCCAAATCGTCGAAATATTTGCGGTGGTTCGTTTTATCGACCTGACATACATGGCGTGGATGGGGTATGATAATTTCCGCAGGATTCCGTATGTGGCGATCATCGTGCTTCTGTCTTTCGTAAAAATGACATTCATTTCAGACCTTCTGGATCGCAAGTTCATGGAGTGGTTGGGGAAAATCTCGCTGACCATGTTCATCATACATCAGCCGCTCACGACAGCGTATACGAGGTTGATGGGGAGCCTCAGTACGATGATGATGGAAGGCTCTATAGGCCCGCTGCCATTGATTTTAAGGAGGACGGCGGGCACCAACGAGTATTTTGCCCCCATTTCGCTCAGCTTTGGCGATATCGTGTTTTATATCGGCGGGGTCTTGGTGATTTCTATTATAATCAATGGGATTATAAGTGTCATTAAGAATGCGGTGTCGACACGCAACGTCTCAGTGTCCCCATAAACCCTTGGGTTACATGGGCTAAATCAAGCAAAAGCAAAGCGGCCTGCCAAGTCTGGGCAGGCCGTTTGTTGACTCCCATTATTTCAGCTTGCGCCAGAGCTTTGACGCAGCGTCGGCTTGTGCTTTGGCGACGTCCTCGCCCAAGCAATACCGGGCAGCGATATAGATGTCCCTCAGCTGCTTCGATTCTTCGGCCGGAAAGCGCCCATCATGTTTTTTCAAAATATGGAAACTGGTGTCGGCGCAGTTTTGCAGTGCGCCCCTCGACTCGCCCTCCTTTAGGTACTTGCGGTAGTACCACCGGATGGCCAGCCGCGGGTCTTTGGGCCTTAGGTTCATGCCATCTTTGCTTCGGGAGGGCCTTAGCAGCTTTTCTCGTTCCTCGGTGTAGTGCGTCGTATGCTCATGCTTGGCCTTAGTGCCAAGTATTCTTCTCAAAATCAAGAAAATGACAAATGCGACAAGTGCGGCAAGAATTACCTGCGCCGCAATCCAAAGCCAAGCTGGGTGGGCCCCCGCTTCATGTGGGGTGAAGTGCCCGCCCAATATGGGCACAGCATCCGGTGCATCGCCGGGGACATACTGGTGCTCTATGACGGCGGGCGCGCCGAACAGGCTGAGCAACGCAATAATCACCCACAAAATTGCATACACTATCATGCCAAGCACATAGGCGATGCCCGATAGAATCGGAGATATCACATGTTGAAACAAAAATCCCGCTATGCGGAAGATATGCGCAGGCGCTTGAAAGTACGCAAGCGCGGCGCCGGATAGCAGCAGGACGAGCATTACGGAAATACTCCTGCGGGAGGAAAGCTCGCCCTCCTCCCGCAATATTCTCATGAGGCACACCCCGCTCAATAAGTAAACGATAAAGTATGGGACAGACAAAACATTTATATCGGCGATAGAAAATATCACGAACAAAAGAATCAGGATTGGCACGGATATCAACACGGTGATTTTGAAAAGCCCCTCGAAATCATCCCTGTTTGTATTGACCCTATTCGTCAGGACAACGTACACGACATATAGCCAGGCCGGCAGGAACTGGAAAAACTGCCAAAGCGAAAAGTCGAACGGCAAATGCAGGGCAGGGAACAGGCATAGAGCGATTTTTAGGGCGCGGGGGAGGTCGGATTCGCTGTCGTGCACAGCATCGTTGCCGGAAAGTGCGCGCAGCCTGCGCCTAGTCAAAATGCTGGCAGTCGCAGTGACCACTAGCAGAGGAAGGCCCCAGATGGATGGGTTTCTCGCTGAAGCACCAAGCAGCAAAAAGCCGCTCAGGGCATAATAGCAGCTAAGGTCAAACAAGACTTTGCATATAGCTTTCATTCCGTTAGGCCTCCCAAAAAAATATACTGATTAGGCATCACTGCGCTGCGTCCCTCGCTCCGCAGCCAGCAAGACAAGGACTTCCTGGTTTGTGTTTGCCCTGAGCCTCATTTCCGCATACTCGCGCCGGGCGTCCTTTTCGGGCAGGATGACGATATATGCGGTGTCGGTGCGGTTTTTGCGCAATGCGAAATCCAGCAGGCCCTCCAGCGTGCCGCAGTTTAGGCTCGTCACCCTGCCCAGCCCTTCGAGAAGGTTGGGGGCAGTGCCGTGGGTAACTTCGAATTTCCACTGCTTTTCGCTCTTTTTGCCCTTGAGGCGCGCATTTGAACAAAAGCTGACATTTGCGCCGGCCTCCACCATAACCTCGCAGACGACCCTTGCCAATGAGCAGCTTTCATCGAGCCTTTCTTCCCAGAAAGGCTCGACCCCCTCTACGCTTAGCAGGACGCAAACGGAGAGCTGCCTGTTGAAGTCAAATTCCTTGACCATCAGCCCGCCCCTGTGCGCACTTTGAAGCCAGTGGATTTCCTTCATAGGCTCCCTGCCCGTATACTCCCTGATGCCAATCGCTAAAATCGGATCCCTTATCAAAAACCGTTTGGCGGAGACATCGCCAAAGAAGCCCCCCAGCACTTCGGACAGCTCGGGGCATTTTGGCCTGTCGGGATAGACGACTATCTCGTGCTCATAGCCAATGCGCTTGGAAAGCTCACGAAAGCCGAGAAAATCGCCGATTTCAAAAGTTTTGCCCTTGATGTTGTAAACGCCCCGCCTATTGATATTGACGTTGATTGTCTGTCTGCTGCGCTCGCGGCTGCTCAATCGGAAAATTCTCTTGCCATGCAGCTCGTCCTTCTCTTCGGTGAAAGACATGCCCTCGGGCAGCGACGCCACTGAGGGGAACGCCTCTCTTACGGCTAGGTATGAAATCGGCAGCATACTATTGTTCGTCACTATCGTGCGCACCTTAAAAGGCTCGCCAGGTTCCGTTACCGCAACGGAAACGGAGCAGTCTACATCAAATTTTGATGTAGACCGCTTGAGGGATAAAATTTCTAGTATTACACCTATTGCAATTATGATAAGCAGCGCCACAAACATAGCTACAAGCCCTCTCATCAGGAATCACACTGGCTGCGTGAAATGTCACAAGAGCCAGAGCATTACTTCAACCAAGCCGGCCACCAGCCCGACGGTAAGGCCTATCCATAGGATTTGGTGGCCTTTTTTTTGCATTTCCGACCGTGTTTCCATGTAGTCCCTGTGCATGGTGCTATCCGCCAACTGGCTTTGGTTTCGGAGCTTTTTTACCATACTTTTCGGAGTGGCGGGGAGCAACAGGCCT
>WQSH01000047.1 GCA_009787995.1 Oscillospiraceae bacterium | reverse complement strand
TTTCCTCAAGCCGGGGCTTGAGGATATCTGCGTCTCGCGTACGACGTTCAAATGGGGGATATTGGTCGATTTCGACCCCGGACATGTGGTATATGTCTGGGTTGACGCGCTAAGCAACTATATCACTGCGCTCGGGTACGGCAACGATAAATATGATGATTTTAGCAAGTTCTGGCCCTGCGATGTGCATTATGTAGGCAAGGAGATTGTGCGCTTCCACTCAATACTGTGGCCTGCTATGCTGATGTCGCTCGGTCTGCCATTGCCAAAAAGGGTGTTCGGCCATGGCTGGCTGCTTTTTGACGGCGAAAAAATGAGCAAGTCCAAAGGAAATGGCAGAGACCCTTCCATACTTGCCAAGCGTTATGGGGTGGATGCGCTGAGGTTCTTCCTTCTGCGCGAGTTCCCGTTCGGTTCAGACGGCAATTTCACAAGCGAGCTGCTCATCTCTCGCATCAATACCGACCTTGCAAACGACCTTGGAAACCTTGTGTCGCGCACTGTTTCAATGGTCGAAAAATACTTTGACGGCAAGCTGCCAGAAGAGCAAGAAAGTGGACCGGAAGACGGTGCGCTTACTGAAATGACGGGAAAGCTGCACGAGCGTTACGAGGAAAGCATGGAAAAGGATGCGTTCCAGAGCGCACTTGTGGAAATATTCAAAGTAACCTCCCGCGCAAACAAATATATAGACGAAACAGCACCATGGATATTGGCGAAGGAAGAGGGAAAGAAGCCAAGGCTTGCGGCAGTTTTATACAACCTGCTTGAGACAATACGCATCTGCACCGTGCTGCTCCAGCCATTTATGCCGGATTCATGTGAGGAAATTCTTAAACAGATAGGAGCGTCAGCCGAGTTGAAGAGCTACGACAGTGCGACCGCCTACGGAGCGCTGCCCAGACAGGCGGCGGTAAGCAAAGGGGAGATCATCTTCCCTAGACTGGACTTGGAAAAAGAGCTGGAGGCGCTATCAGAAGGATAATCATATACCAACACTATTGCCTTACATGGGGGGATAAGTTGTGACAGTACTAATGTCTATATTTCTCGGGATAGTTCAAGGGGTAGCCGAATTTCTTCCGATTTCGAGCTCAGGGCATCTTTCGATTCTTCAAAACCTGCTTAATATGGACTACTATGAAGAAAGCCATTTGCTTTTTGACGTACTGCTGCATCTCGGGACGCTGGTTTCGATATGTGCAGTGTACAGAAAAGAACTGAAGGAAATGCTGTCCGATGGGATGGAATATCTGAGAATGAGGGGCGACAGCGAAGCAGACGAGCCCCTCGTCCTAAAGCCTACCGCAAGGACGCTCTTGTTCATACTTATTGGTACCCTGCCGTTATTTATTGCCCTAATCTTTTCGGGCAGTATTGCGCGGTTGTTTTTTAACACGGCGTTTGTCGGATTTGCGCTGATAGTCACGGGTGGGCTGCTGTATGTTTCCGATAAGTACATAAAAAGAGGCAAAAAGACCGAAAAGACAATACAGCTTGCTGATGCGGTCGTAATTGGATTTGCCCAAGCCGTGGCGACCTTGCCCGGGCTCTCTCGTTCCGGCACGACAATCGCCGTGGGGCTTGCCCGGGGCTTAAGCGGTAGCTTCGCCGTTCGTTTCTCTCTGTTATTGTCAATCCCCGCAGTGTTGGGCGCAACCATAATCTCGCTATACTGGGTTATCAGGGACGGTGCCGACTTTTCGCTCTTTCTAGTGTACTTTGCAGGCTTTGTTGTTGCGGCAATCGTTGGCTTTTTTGCGATACAGTTCCTACGCCGGATTATGGCTAAGGGCGGATTTACTAAAATTGCGTTCTACTGCTGGATTGTTGGCGCCGCAACACTATTATTATCCCTTATTCTATAGGAGGCAGGAGGCCAAAGAGTCCAAATGGCACAGACAAATAGCAAAAAATCGAATTCTAAATCAACCCCGTCGCCAAAGTCAAGTGCGCCGCCTAAGCGCACCGCAGCTTCAAAGGCAGGGGGGGGGCAAAGTGCCCCCCCTCCCCGGCGGCGAGAAATAATGGCCGCCATTTGTTTTATTTTAGCGGTGTTTTCATTTATAGCGTACTTTAATGCTGATGGAGCGTTTATAGGGCTTTTTACTGGCCTGATCAGAGGCCTTGTAGGCAGTGGGTTTTTCTATTTTGCGCCTGTTTTGCTGCTTTGCGCAATAATACTCACATTCCACAGGGGTAGGCCTGTTGCGTTTAGGGTCATGTGCACTCTTTTGCTATGCGTGCTGGCAGGTGCGCTAATGCATCTGGTTTCGCGAGAGTCAGAGTATGCTTTTTCTGTCTCGTTTGCAATGTTTCCCGAACTATGGAGAAGCGGTTTGGAGCTACAATCCGGAGGGGCTCTGAGCGGGTCTATTGCAGACCTGTTCGGATGGCTATTTGGAAGGATTGGATCCACAGTCCTGCTTGTTATCGCAACGGTATTCTTTCTGCTTGGGGCTCTAAACAGGACTATTGTTGGCATTGTCGATGCGATAAGGAACAGGCCGCGAGTCGAGTATATTCCTGAGCCTGAGCCCGAACCCGATAGGCAAGGCAGCCAGCGGAGCGGGCCAAAGCGGGAAGCCCCGGCGTCAAAACAACGGGGAAGAGCCATTGATATACCCATTGACAGTGAAGAGAAACCCCTTGCGCCTGCGCCTTTAGAAAAGCCTAAGAAGGAGTCCTTCTTTAAGGGTGCGGCGAGAGTTCGGACTCCGGATCAACTGATAGCGGAATTTGCGCCGCAAGAAAGTGGACTCATGACGGAAAATGAAATGGGAGGCGCTTTGGGAGAATCGGCGGTGCAGCAAGAATCAGAAGCGCCAGAGTTGCCAGAACCCATGCCAGCTCAGCAGGAAGGCGAGCAGGAGGGTGCGCAGCAAGAGGAAATTCACGATCTTCCGCTGGACATCCCCTTCATGGAGGGCAAGCGCAGCCAGAAGCCCGAAGCAACCCAGGCTTCAATTCGCGAACCAAAGCCCGAGCCGCCACCAAGGGAGCTCCCGGTAACGCGCCCAATAGAGGCCATTGAAGCTGTTGAAGAAAACCCTGCTGTGGCAGAGTCTGTAGAAGCGCCTGTGCAAGAGGTTGCGGAAACAAAAAAACCGGAGCTATTTGAACCAATTGCGACAGACCCGGATGCGACATATGTTTTTCCGCCACTTGATTTGCTCGCAGCGGGCAAACCAAAAGCAAGCGGCGGTGACGATGAGGTTCGCCTAAATTCAGAAAGGCTTGAATCTGCCTTTAAAAGCTTCGGTGTCAACGTAAAGATATCCAACGCAACCCGAGGACCATCGGTTACCAGATATGAGGCTGCGCTCGAGGCCGGCGTGAAGCTCAGCAAGCTGACGAACCTTGCGGACGATATTGCCCTCTCATTGGGGACGAGCGGTGTCCGCATAGCCGCAATGCCCAATATGATTTCGACTGTTGGCATAGAAGTGCCGAACAAGAATGTCAGCGTTGTTTATTTGCGAGAGATCATCGAATCCAAAGAGTTTGTGAGCGCAAAATCAAAGCTGACCTTTGCGATAGGAACCAACATCTCGGGCGAATCCATAGTGGGAGATGTTTCTAAAATGCCGCATATGCTCGTCGCAGGCACGACAGGCTCCGGTAAGTCGGTGAGCCTCAATTCTATAATTTTGAGCCTGCTGTACAAGGCAAGCCCTGATGACGTGCGGTTTATTATGATAGACCCCAAGATGGTCGAATTTAAAGTGTATAACGACATCCCCCACCTGCTGGTTCCGGTCGTCACGGACGTCAAGAAAGCCTCTGGCGCGCTGCAATGGGCTGTTTTCGAGATGACAAAAAGATACACGCTCTTTTCGGAAACAAACGCAAGAGACCTCGTAGGCTATAATCAAATAGCTGAAAACGACGAGGAGCGGGAAGTCTTGCCCAGGATAGTCGTGGTTATTGACGAGCTAGCAGACCTTATGATGACTGCCGCAAAGGAGGTGGAGGAAGCCATTTGCCGTGTGGCGCAGATGGGGCGCGCCGCAGGTATGCACCTCATAATAGCGACCCAAAGCCCTCGCGCCGACGTCATAACCGGGCTGATGAAGGCGAACATCCCTTCGCGCATAGCATTTAAGGTGTCCAGCGCCCTCGAATCGCGCATAATCCTAGATGCAGGCGGCAACGCAGACAAACTCGTAGGCAATGGCGACATGCTGTTTGCCCCGATTGGAACAGACAAGCCGATGCGCGTGCAAGGCACCTGGGTTTCGGATGAAGAGCGTGAAAAAGTGGTCAATTTTGTTAAGCGGGGGGGTGAGACGCAATACTCGGAGGAGGTTATGGGCGAAATCGAAAAGGCCGCCATAGAAAAAGGCTCCGGAGAGAAGCCCAAGGAGGAAGCTGAGAGTGGCGACCATGACGAGTTGCTGCCGCAGGCGGTGGACGTGATTTTCGAAACTGGGCAGGCATCTGTGTCGATGCTCCAGCGCAGGCTGAAGCTCGGATATTCCCGGGCGGCGAGGATTGTAGACCAGATGGAGCAAATAGGCATAGTCGGCCCTTTTGAAGGCTCAAAGCCGCGAGCCGTGCTGGTGACAAAGGATCAATGGAGGCAGATGCAGTACGTGAGCGGAAACGCCCCGGAGGACAAGCCCCTGCCGCTTCCGGCTGTTGAATCGGTTGGTGCAGCAGATGAGCCGGAATATGAAGAAGACGAGGAGTTAACGTAGGTGCGGATATACTCGCAGTGCCTGAATTTATTAAGCATAAGGAGAGTGCGAATTTGAGCGTAATACTGAAAACAGAAAATCTGGAAAAGACCTTTCGCCTGACGGCGAAACAGCAAAAGCTTCAAAACACCAAGGCCAAGACACTCAAGGCGGTGGACAATCTTTCGTTCGAGGCCTACAAAGGCGAGATATTCGGCCTTCTCGGGCCAAATGGCGCAGGCAAGACGACGACGCTGCGCATATTGGCGACCTTGATAAAAGCTGACGGGGGTGACGCCATCATTGATGGCTCAAGTGTCAAAACAGACCCTGCGGCAGTGCGCAGCAAAATTGGCTTTCTAACCAGCGAACTAAAGCTCGAGGATTTTTTTACCCCGAATTACCTCTTCGACTTCTTTGCAAAGCTGCACAATATACCGCCTGATGTAAGCGCAAAACGGAAGGAGGAGCTATTTGCAAAATTTGGCGTGGACAAATTTGCCGAGGTAAAAGTCTCGAACCTCTCGACCGGAATGAAGCAGAAGTCCTCCTTGGTTATATCGATAGTCCACGACCCGAACATCATAATATTCGACGAACCGACAAATGGCCTTGACGTGCTGACCGCAAAGGTTGTCACGGACTTTTTGATGGAACTCAAGGAGCAGGGCAAGACAATTATAGTGTCGACCCACATTTTCAGCCTTGTCGAGAAACTTTGCGACAGAGCAGGCGTCATTATAAACGGCAAAATGACAGCATGCGACACACTAGAAAACCTGACAAAGGAAAAGTCTCTTGAGGACTTGTTCTTTGACTTATATGCAGAAACGGTTGGTGAAGCGGTATGAGTGGAATTGCAACAGTGATGAAAAAAGAGTTCGCGCGTTTTTTCGGAGATAAACGGATGGTTTTGTCGACGCTGCTGTCCGCGGTGCTTATTTATGTAGTTTACTCATTCATGGGCACAGCGATGCAAGACATGTTTGCTCCGGATGTTGACCATACTCCAATCGTTTATGCGGTCAATCTTGAAGCACCTATTGAGCAAAGGCTGCAATCAGCGGGTCTGAGCGTGCGGCAGATTGGAGAAAACGAAGTCGATAGCGTCAAGGAGAGGATATCCCAAAGGGACGTTGACGTAGTTGCAGTCTTTCCAATCGGCTTTGTCGAGCTGGCGACCGCCTTCAATCCGCAAACGGTGGGAGGCCTTCCTCCGAATGTTGAAGTCTTTTTTAACTCCACAGACCCAAACTCCTCAAACACCTTCATGCGAGTGGTAGGTCTGCTTGACGAATATGAAGCCTATCTGTCAAATAGGTTCAGCAAATTTGATATAAACAGGATAGATGCGGACATGCCGGTAAGTCCAGACTTGGCGACAGAGGCAGACATAAGTGCAACCATAATCTCGTCGCTGATGCCGATGCTGCTGATGATGTTCCTGTTCACAGGCTGCATGGCGCTTGCCCCTGAGTCGATAGCCGGAGAGAAGGAGCGTGGGACGCTTGCTACCCTGCTCGTCACGCCATTGGGGCGTAGCGAGCTGGCGGCAGGAAAGATACTCAGCCTCGCAGTCCTGTCGTTTCTCTCAGGCCTAGTCACCACGGTGGCGACCATCCTTGCTCTGCCCAATTTGATGGGCGGCGGAGCTGATGGGGCGATTGTAGATGTGGGCATTTACAGCACCACCGACTATATCTGGCTAGGAGTCGTCATACTCTCGACTATACTGCTCTCTGTCGCCGTAATATCGATTATTTCCGCATTTGCCAAATCCGTCAAGGAGGCAAACATGGCGATCTCCCCGCTGATGGTAATTGTGATGGTAGTGGGTGTGACCGGGATGTTCGGGGGCATTGCGGAAAATCCCATGCTGTACCTTATCCCATTTTACAGTAGCGTACAGAGCATGAGCGGCATTCTCGCACTGGATTACTACACCACAAATGTGGCAATTTCCAGCATCAGCAACATTGTCTACGCCTGCATAGGGGGCATTGCGCTCACAAAAATGTTCAACAGCGAAAAGGTCATGTTTTCAAAATAATTACGAAGGCGCTGCTCGGCGAGGGGGCTTTCCCCCGCTGAGCAGCGCCCATGTGCACACCGGCGTCAAAGTCGCTCGAAGCTGTATTGGTTACGCCCGCCGTGCTTGGATGCATACAGCATTTTGTCAGCCTTTTTGATGAAATCACCTGCTGATTGGCTGCGCTCAACGAAGCTTGACGTAGCTCCGATGGAAATTGTAACGTACCCCCCATCGTTTTGCTCATGAGGTATTTTGAGATCCCGGATACAGATAAGCAGCTTTTCGGATATGCGTCGCGCACCTTGCTCATCTGTGTTCGGCAGCACGACGACAAATTCCTCGCCCCCATACCGCGCAACAAAGTCGTCGATCCTTGGCAAGCATTGCCTAATGGCGGTTGCGACCTTGAGGAGGCACTCGTCGCCTGCGGGATGGCCATACGTATCATTGAATTTTTTGAAGAAGTCGAGGTCTATCATCAAAAGGCTAAGGGCGCTGGAAGCGCGAGACAGCGTTTTTACCATTCGGTCAAGGGTTTCGTTGAAATGCCGCCTGTTGTATATGCCGGTCAGAGCATCGCTGAAAGAGCCTACGAGAGCCTCCTTTAATGAGTTTTGCGCCATAGTCAGCGAGCTTCTGGCCACGACCAAGTCGGTGATATCCACGGAGTGCTGGACATGCACCTTGCGGCCGTCGAACCAATCAACATATCGGTCTGAATTTCTATATATACGCTTAGTCAATACACTGGTTTCTTCCCAAACGATTGTTTCGTCAGGGGTGTCGTCCAGCTTGTGGCAGGGGCAAAACTCGCATTTTGCGTCCATATTTTCCTGAAAAACCTTGTAACAGTATTGCCCGATAACGTCGTCGCCAAGCGCATATTGCTCTTTCATGTGCTCATTGACGAACAATATTTCCCCTGTTTCGGGCACAGTCACATAAATCATTGCATCAAGGCTGTTTAAAATTGTCTGAAAAGTTGTAAGCGCCCGGATTTTCTCAAATTCAGCCTCCCTCACGTCGGTGACATCGGTGCTTATCGTAGCGAAAGTATTTTTATCGACTAAGAATGAAGTCCCTTCCATGATGCGCGTTTCGCCATTTTTCATCATAGCTTGCAGTTCGTGCCGGGCTACTCCGCTTTCCAAAAGGTTGCTGACAGATTCGTTGAAATACTCTACGCCATTGTCGCCAAACAATTTTCGGATATAGTCCTCCATAAGTTCGTCTTGCGAATATCCGGTCAGCGACGAAGCCCCGGGATTGACATACAGGCATTTGCCGTCAATTGTTTTGTATGTAATGAAGCTGGGTGAATTATGGACGATGTTTGACATTATTTTAAGCTGTGTTTGCGTATGTTTCTGCTGGTCTGTATTTACAATTGCGCCTGCCGAGCGGTACGGGATGCCGTTGTTGTCCCTGAGCGTGAGCCCAGAAGCGCTGAAGTTGTGGTAATCCCCATTTTTTGTCATTGCAAGAAACTCAATGTTGAAGGGAGTTTCTCCGCTGTGGTCGTAAACATGCTCCAACAAAGCGCTATAGGCATTTTCCCTATCTTCGGGATGGATGCGCTCCAGCAAAGCGCCCAAGACGTTTGGTAAATCATTTTCATCTTCAAAGCCTAGCGACTGCCGAAACTCCTGCGACCAATTTATCTCGGTTCCGGTATGTATTTGAGCGCCACCCTCAATAACCATATCCCAAGAGGCGATGCTCAGGGCGTCGGCTGCGAGCTTATACTTGAGTAAATCGTGCTCTCTTTCCGACTTGTGGTTTTCGACGATTTTTTCAACCAACTCAATGGCTTCAAGTGCATCAGGGGTCAATCCGTTGCGGTCTCGTGAAACAAGGAGCCTGCCGGATTCGCTTGCGGCAAGCATCTGCCTCAGTTCGCAAAGTAGCCCATCCATCAGTTTTTGATTCATATACCACCTATCAATAGCTTGTTTAACAACCTTATTTTATCTTGAGAGCCATAATATCACATCGAGATAACATGTTCAAGGTTTTGCTTGAATTTTGCATCAAATCTGTTTGTTTGGAGGTTACACTTCACAGGGTAGCCCGGAAAAAGCGTAGTAAATTGACCATTTCGGACGGTTGGCAAGCGACGTGTGAACTGTAACGTTTGGAGTTGCAGGGATGTGACCAATAACTGTTTGGACATAAGTCGCAGAGGGCAAGAGAAGCAATTCATACACCAGCAGAAAAAGGGGGATATTGTGACATATTCTTCAAACATCAAACTCCCAAATGCAGCGGAATACATCATTGCAAGCCTTGAAAAAAGAGGGTTTGAAGCTTATGCCGTGGGCGGGTGCGTGCGCGACTCTGTAATGGGTAAGAAACCGAAAGACTGGGATATATGCACCGAAGCTCTGCCTGAACAGACGATGCAGTGCTTTGCAGGGCAGCGAATCATCGAGACCGGGCTGAAGCACGGCACGGTGTCGCTGCTGCTAAATAACGAGGCGTACGAAGTCACGACATTCAGGGCGGATGGTATTTACAAAGACAACAGGCGCCCTGAAACAGTGGAGTTCATAAAAGACATCAAAGGCGACTTGGCGAGAAGAGATTTTACAATAAACGCTTTGGCGTATAACCCGGAAAAAGGCATTCAGGACCCTTTTGGAGGCATGGCGGACATAAAAGGGAAAACAATCCGGTGCGTAGGCGATGCAGAAAAGCGCTTTGGAGAGGATGCTTTGCGAATTATGAGGGCCTTGCGCTTTGCGTCCGTCCTCGAGTTTGAAATAGAAGCCGCTACAGCAGCTGCGGTAAAAAAGAAATGTGGCCTGCTGCGATGCATTGCCGCAGAGCGGGTAAGCGCTGAGTTGGGAGCCTTGCTCATAGGGGGCGGCGTCGGAAGCGTCCTGCTAAGCTATAGCTCGGTGATTGAAGCGATTATCCCTGAAATAAGCGAGACAATAGGATTTGTTCAAAAAAGCAAGTACCACGATTTGGATGTCTGGGAGCACACGGTAAGAAGCGTAACATATGCCACCGAAGACATACTCTTGCGGCTGGCGATGCTGCTTCACGACATTGCAAAGCCATTGTGCTTCACCGAAGTGGATGGCATCGGGCACTTTCGGGGGCACCCGCAAAAAAGTGCAGAAATGGCAAAGGGGATTCTGTCCCGCCTCAAATACGACAAGGAGACAATTGGCGCTGTCGTAGAGCTAATTCTGCACCACGGTAAGGATGTCGAGCCTGCACATAAGCCTGTAAAACGCTGGCTGAACCTCCTTGGGGAAGTGAGGCTCCGGCAGCTGCTCGAAATCAAAAGGGCCGACACAATGGCAAAGGCAGCGCCATTCCGGCAAGGGCAGATAGAGCAAATAGATGCAGCGCTCAGCGTTTTAAACGAAGTGATACGGCAGCGGCAGTGTTTTTCCATCAAGGGTTTGGAGGTTAGCGGCAGGGACTTAATAGCGATAGGAATCCCTCAAGGCCCTGACATCGGAAAGGTGCTGGGCCGGCTTTTGGAGATGGTAATCGATGAGGAAATCGAAAACGACCGCACAAAACTTCTGAAAAAAGTGAAATTCGATTTGCGATTAGATGCAGATTGTGATACAATTCACCCTATAATTAAAAATGGTAGGGGGACTAAGGTATGAAGGATTATTTCGGTGCGCCAATCAAAAAGCTGGGATTCGGATTTATGAGGCTTCCCGGTTTTGAAGGAAAGCCTGACAGCGAGATTGACTACGAGCTCACAAACAAGATGACGGACCTATATTTGGAAAACGGATTCACGTACTTTGACACGGCTTTCGTGTACCACGGCGGAAATTCCGAAGTGGCTATCCGCAAGGCTTTGACCGAAAGGCACGACCGCAGCAAGTTTCAGGTGACGACAAAATTGCCGCTTTGGCAAGAGCTGTCATTCGACCAAATGCGGGACATGACAAAAACATCGCTCGAACGCACCGGACTTGACCATTTCAACCTGTACTTCCTACACGGCATAGGGCCGGAGCGGGTGGAAATGATTGAGAAGATGAAAGCGTTCGAATACCTGCGTGAGCTAAAGGACAACGGGAAGTCCAAAAATGTCGGATTTAGCTATCATGGCGACGGTGACTCGCTAAACAGCCTTCTCGACAAGCACGCCGAGCATATCGACATAGTGCAGCTGCAAATAAATTACCTCGACTGGGAAGAGACGGCAAAGAAATGCTACGATGCCGCAATTGCACATGACGTAGGCATAATCGTCATGAGCCCATTAAAAGGCGGCTCTCTATCAAACTTTACGCCTGAAGTTGCAGGCGTCTTCAAAAAGGCAAATCCGGAAGCAAGCGTAACATCATGGGGCCTGCGGTTCCCAATGCATCTCGAAGGGGTTATCACGGTGCTGTCTGGTATGTCGAACCTCCAGCAGGTCGAAGACAACATAAAAATCGCCGATACCATGGGCTCGCTCTCTGCCGACGAAATGAAGGTCATCGACGAGGCGATGACGGAGATGAAAAAAATCCCGACAATCCCATGTACGATGTGCCGCTATTGCGTAGACTGCTGCCCGAAGAAGATCAACTCGCCTTCAATCATCGGGCTGCTCAACGAATATACGCTATACCAGAACCTTCCAGGCGCAAAACGCATGTACAACATGTTCACAGGCGGAGCATGGGGCGGAGCTCCGGCAAGGTCAAGCGACTGCGTAGACTGCGGAGAATGCGAAAGGCACTGCCCGCAAAAAATAAAAATCATAGAGGCTCACAAGGACGCAGTGAAGCTTTTCGAATAGGTCGGATAGGTTTAAAAGACAAGAAAAGTAGCCGCCTGCGTCTTGCAACAAGGCGCAGGCGGCTCTTTTCGCATGTGAGCTTACACCTGCCCTGCCGCATCAAGTTCGGCAGTGGACTGTGGGCCTTCGCCTTCCCAGTCTATTTGGTCTATGTACCAATCATGGAAAGCGTAGACGTACTTAATCATGCCGCATTCGATTTTGAAGATATCTGTCACATACCCCGTTGGGTTGCCCAGCATGTGGACCATCGATATGACTATGCCGGTGCTGACGTCCACAACAGGGAAGCGGCGTTTGACGACATCCCATTGAAGCTCGGGAATGTCATTTTGCGTCCTGACGCTGTAAGGCATGTCGAAACTATCGGAGAAGCGGACCCCGATCTCAACGCGGAACGCATCCGGATGAAAAGGCACCTGGGCAGGGTCGACGAGCTTATGCGCCCCGTCCCAATAAAGTGAAGCAATCCTGATCATCTCCTCGCGAGTGCTCCTATCCTCCTGCGCAATCGGGCACTCCAAAATCCTAGGTGGCTCCATCTGCGACGGAGACACGGTCATTGCCGCAGCAGTGTCCTCTCGCGCAATCTCCTCAATTTCACAAATTGCACCCGAATCATCGGCCTTGATGCGCACAAGGTAAATCCACCACCTTTGCTTTGTCCACGCAAGCGGTACCATTTCGGGCGGCAATGCGCGTGAACTGATGTGGTTTGTCACGACACCGCTGAAAATGGCTGTTTTGGTGATAGGGTCTACAAAGGTTTGGCGGTATGGGATTCTTCGGGGCGAGCCCCAAATCGCACCCTCGCCGAGCGGGGTTACTATGCCCTGGTACGTTGCTTTGCAGCTTGCGTTCATGGGCACATTGGAGGGGTTGTTGTGCGCAAGCGCCTCTGTAAACTTGATGACAAGGTTTAGCAAATCCTTCTTGGTCATAACAAACATCCTTTCAAATTTCGAGCTCAATGCCGCCATGCGCAAGCATAAAGCGCTCGAGCCTCGGCATCCATAAATTTTTGCCCTCATTACTGCATCCTCAACGGACAATGCCGCAGCTACGACAGTCTACCACATGCCACATAGCAGTGCAAATTTTTCCGAAAGTTGCCGGTCAATTTGCTGCGGTTTTGCCGCAGTGCGCACAAAGTTAGTCTTGACATTGGAACCATACCATAGTTTATCATTGTTTGCGAATGCAGTAGAAAAATATACAATTAAAATAAGGAGGCGAAAACATGGTAAGATGCGCAGTTACGGATCCAAATGCGTTAAGGCCGGCGGTCGATAAATATTTTGGCGACTACCCGGGTGAGCTTATATGCGCGCTACAGCTGTGGTATGAAGGTTTGGGCGGACAAGGAGTGCCAAACGCTGCGGAGATGGCGGCAATCCAGGACGCAATCGTAAGCACCCCCGGCTGGAAAGAGGTCGGTGATGTACGGTACGAAAAATTCGGCGTGCAAAGGAGCTATAAGCGGGTAAAATGAGCGAAGCTTGCATCGCAGATATAAGCAAAAGCAGTCTGAAAGGAGAGAAGCGGACGTGGCAAACAAAATGATGATTCAGCACATGTTCAAAAGGGACACCCTATACAAAGAACCGGACGGCACCATCTTAAAAATCGTAACCTCCGAAGTATGGAACCTGCGCGCCTTTGAGATCAAAAATGGCAAAATGACCGGAGGCATGATAAAAATACATCCGGAATCCGATCGCGCAAAAGCTCTCGTTGAAGTAAATCCATAAAGAAAGGAGCATATTAATTAATGGCTGAAAAAGTAACACACAGTATAGTTGTAGGCGGTGCGATTGCGATCCACACGGTCGATGGCGTAATCAGGCGCATCAGGCCGATAGTGCTGGACAACGACGACCCCAAAGGTTGGGTCATAAAAGCCCGTTCGAAAGTTGGCGGCCCGCAGGACAAAGAATATACACCTAACAGAAAGGTGCAGCCTGCTTTCATAGCCCTGACTGAGAAGAATAGGGCTTATTCTTACGACCGCATACGCTACCCAATGATTCGCGAGGACTTCGTAGAGACACCCGACGGCAAAAACCGCAACACGGAAAACCGCGGACTTTCGGGATACAGGCGCGCAAGCTGGGACGAGGCTCTTGACTTGGTTGTACGCGAAATCAAGCGCATGCACAAGCAATACGGCAAAGAGGCAGTGACTGCTCTCACATCATCCCACCACTCATGGGGCAACGTGGGATATAAAATATCTACATTTGCCAGATTTTTCAGAATGCTTGGCTACACTGAAGTAAAAGACAACCCGGACTCATGGGAAGGGTTTACATGGGGAGCGCCGCACACCTACGGCTACTATTGGCGCCTCGGATGCCCCGAGACATTTGACTTGCTCGAAGACGGAATGCAGAATGTTGAGACCATGATTATGTGGTCTCATGACCCGGACACAACGCACGGCGGGTATGCGGGCAACGAATCGGTCATGTGGCGCCATTGGCTCAATGAAATGGGCGTTCAGATGATTTATATCGACCCATACAACAATTTTTCGTCAATCAAACAAGCCGACAAATGGCTTGCGCCCCGCCCGGGCACCGATGCGGCGCTATGCGAGGCGATTGCGCATGTTTGGATTACAGAGGGCTCTTACGACAAGGAATATATAGCAAAGCATGGTCACAGGTTTGAAGAATGGTGTGACTTTATTTTGGGCAAAGGTGCCGACAGGCTTGCCAAAACCCCAAAATGGGCAGAGTATGAGACAGGGATTCCGGCTGCCGATATTAAGGCTCTTGCCCGCCGTTGGGCACAGACCAAAACAATGGGCGGTTCGGGCATGCGCGCCGGGTTCGGCGGAGTTTGCCGTACAGTCAACGGCACGGAATTTGCCCGCACCATGGTTCTGCTCTTTGCGATGCAGGGCATGGGCAAGCCCGGACAAAACATGTGGGGCGCAAACACGGGTGCGCCGATGGATTACGACTTCTGGTTCGGCGGATATTCCGACCCGCTGGCTATGATTTGGAACGAGCCAATAGCCGACAATGTGGCGGTCAACGATGTAACGCAAAGGCTCTACAGGCCAAACCTGCCCGATGCTATACTTGACGGCCACTATGAGTGGTATGGCGAAGGTTTCTGCGGCCAAGGCATAGACCATGAATTCACTGAAAACATCTATCCAAAGCCCGGCTGCTCAAAAGTCCACATGCTCTGGCGCTATGGCGGTACATTCATGGGCACAATGCTCGATACAAACAAATGGGTAAGGATGTACAAGAGCCCTGAGCTTGAGTTCGTCGTCAATCAGGACATTCACTTCCACGGCGAAGCTCGCATGGCCGACGTAATCCTTCCGGCATGCACGAACCTTGAGCGTGTAGATATCGGCGAGCTGTGCAGCTCCGGCAACGGCGGCTACCAGTCCCACTCGCAAACAGGCAATAGTTGGCAGGTCGTCGTATTCCAGGATAAGGCCATCGAGCCACTTTGGGATTCGCAGTCAGACTACTGGATTTTTGCAAAAACAGCAGAGAAGCTCGGATGGGGCGACAAGTTCACCGAAGGCCGCACAGAGCTTGACTGGTGCAAGCGCTATTGGGAGAAATCAGACCTCTGCGACAGGATTTCTTGGGAAGACTTCATGAAGAAGGGCTACTATATTCCGGGTGTGCCGGAAGACCGCGTGCGCCGTTATGGCTTCCGCTGGTTTGCGGAAGGGTATCCCTGCGACACCCCGAACCACAAGCCCTTCCAAGAGCAAGGCAAGCTGGGCACATTTACGGGTAAGTGGGAGTTCGTATCGGAGAGCCTCCTGTACTATGCCCCGCACGATGAAGTCAGGACGCCCATAGCCAGTTACAAGCGCTCATGGGAAGGCCACCATTCGATTAAAGCAAAAAAATACCCCTTCCATCTAATTTCGCCGCACCCGAGGTTTGACTACCATACTCAGCATAACTCGTCCACACCGTGGTTCTGGGAGATTCCGGAGAACAGGGTGTACATAAACGGCAATCCATATCTCGTTGCGCGCATCCACCCCAAGAAAGCAAAAGAAAAGGGGATAAAGGACGGCGATATGATTGAACTTTTCAACGAGCGCGGGTCTGTCCTGTGCGTTGCGATAGTTTCGTATCGCTGCGAAGAGAACACAATACATGCCTACGGCTCATCCGGCATATACAACCCCGTCACTCCGGGCGAGGAATCAATGGATATCGGCGGGTGCGTCAATAT
>WQSH01000046.1 GCA_009787995.1 Oscillospiraceae bacterium | reverse complement strand
GAAATTCAAAATATGTGGCGGAGTTATTTGCAAGCGAAATGAAAGCAGCTTGCCACTCCATAGAAGATGCCGTTGACTTCGGTTCTTTGATTTCCGAAAGCGGCACCATTGCTTTTTGCTATCCTGTGTATATGTCCAGAGTGCCAAGAATAATGCGGGAGTTTGTTTCAAGGCATTTGGGTGTGCTGAAGGGCAAAAAGACCGTCATATTTTGCACACAGCTAATCCTTTCCGGCGATGGCGCAAGGTCATTTGCAGCGTTGTTCCCGAAAAACCATGCCCTAGTTATTTATGCCGAGCATTTCTTTATGCCCAATAACGTGAGCAATGTACCCGTTTTGCCCATGCCGAGCGAAAACACTATTAATAAGTGCATGGACACAGCAAAGCGCAAAATGGAAAAAGTCTGTGAGGATATAAGGCATGGCAAAGTCAGGAAGCGAGGCTTTAATTTGTTTTCACGCCTGCTCGGACTGCCGCAAGGCGTGTTCATAACTAAAACGGAACAACTTGCGAACAACTCTTTCAGAGCGGATGCAGACTGTACGGTGTGCGGCCTGTGCGTTAGGATTTGCCCGACAAACAACCTTGCTATAAATGATGGTAAAATTACACACAATCATAACTGCACAATGTGTTATCGTTGCATCAATCAATGCCCTAAAAAAGCTATCCGTGTGCTGCTTCGCGGCAAGGTCAAAAAGCAGTATAAGGGAACCAAGAAAAGCGAGGAAACCACATAGATAATCCCACTATTCAGTTATGAGAACAGGAGCAAATAACATGAAAAGGATATTTGATAAAGCCATCAAACATTTGAAAATTGCATTCTTTGCTGTACTCGTTGTGGCGTTATCTGCTTGCGGTGCGGAACCGGGCAACCTAACAGAGCCACCGGTTGCCGCCGGGTACGATGCCGACTATCAATACGCATCAGAAACCGCCTACTATGATGCTACTGCTGAAGATGGATACTACCCCATGATTTATATTGATGAACCTTACTATGAAGCAGGTATTGCCTATTATTACGAAAACGTGGGCGATTCTGAGTATATCTACGCTTATGAGTACGAACTGGTAGTATATAACAACTTTGCAAGCCTGTTGGTGCAAACCACCGTTACAAGGGTAATCGACGGTGATACTGTTGAAATATACACGGGTGAAAGGGTGCGTTTTGTTGGTGTGGATGCTCCAGAAGTTGGTGAAGCCGGTGCTGATGAAGCTACTGCATTTGTCCGTGAGCGGGTATTAAATCAAATGGTATGGCTTGAAGCAGACGGAAATGATACAGACAGGTTTGGGCGGCTTCGGAGATATGTATGGCTAGAGCTTCCATCCGACCCCGGCGACCCAACTCAGATACTGAATTATCAGCTTAATGCGCTTCTGCTATCAAATGGGCTTGCCGAGCCGCTGATTATCGGAGAAGTGCGAAACGCCGACTTGTTTAGGGCGATAGCTGTTCCTTTGGTGCATACAGGCTCACAAGTGGCAACAACACCTGTAGAAGCTGTTAGTGCTGAATATAGTTTTATTGGCAACCGCAATTCGGAAATATTCCATTCTCCCGATTGCCGCTCATTGCCTGCGGAGCATAACAGGGTGCATTTCATATCAAGAGAAGCCGCTATTGACGCAGGGCATAGGCCATGCGGAATATGCAGGCCATAGAACTGCCACTCTCTGGACGTTCGGCATTGTGGATTTGTCATTGTAAAATATGTGTAATTCTTAGTTCACGGGAAAGATGGGTGAAGGTATGGAAAAAATCAAGTGGAGCGGGAAAATACTCTCGATACAGCCACGCACCAACGTATGGCGGTATCGTTGTGATAACCGTACACATTCACATACAGGATATAATATTTTCCTTGATGGAGTTGCAANCGGCGAGCANCGGCAGTTTTCTGTGGCCATATCCGAAAAACAACAGCAGACCGTCGGCTTTCGTATCGGGGATGAAGCAAGCGGTACAGGGTGGACAAAGAAATACCCACAGTGGGAATATGCGGATTTTTACCGTGCCGGAGCGTTAAAGCGTGTTAAAGCAAATGATGAGCCATTTGATGAAGATAAATTGCCGCCTTGAAAGTGGCACTTAGCTTGATAGATGGGGAATTGGTAAAATGAACGTCGGAGGATGCCATGTTACGCATATTGTACCGCATTAGCAAGTATTTGTTCATACTCGGAATCATTGGCAGCATTGTGACGGCTCTGTTCGATTTGCCGTCCGAAGTGGCGATGATATTTCCTGCGATGCTGACATTTGGCTTTCCGGCAAAGAAACAGACCCTTCATCCTATCACTGCTACGGACAGGACATTCTGGCCCCGGCAGACGGCACGGTTGTAGCTATGGGCGCAGTATGCCGGGATAGTAAAATTATGGGTGGTGGGAAAACAGACCCGCTGGCAAGCAACATTCTGGGGAACTATATTGTAATTCGCCATGCGGAACATGAACATTCCATGCTTGCACATTTGCAGTTTGACAGCATTTGGGCAGAACTTGGCTCGAAAGTTACAAGAGGTCAAAAGATAGCCCGTTGCGGAAATACCGGAAACTCAACAGAGCCTCATCTGCATTTTGGATTGCAAAGTAAAAAAGGCTTTTTAGGGGATGGTTTGCCTATTCATTTTACTGACATTTGTGCCGAACCATATCCAAATTACGCCGAAATAGACCCACGCCCTACCGAAACGATTGAAAATACTGATACCACATTCATAACCCGTGGCATGATTGTATGGAATGATGGCGACTGATGATTGCACAATCGAAGATTTTAAGCTTTATGTAAAAAGATAGGAGCGTTCAAATGATACAAGAATTTAGCATATCCGCCCCACGGGAGGATTAACCATGTGGCAATGCCCTAAATGCAGCCGTTCTTTCAGGAACACGAACCAAAACCACTTCTGCGGAAAAGTGGAATCCATTGACGATTACATCGTAGACCAGCCCGAAGAAGTACAGCCACTTCTGAAAGAAATACGCGAAACCATCCGTGCGACCCTGCCTGATGCAACNGAAAAAATCGCTTGGAGTATGCCGTATTATTGGCAGGGTGAAAATCTTGTGGGCTTTGCGGCACACAAGAAGCATATAAGCCTTTTCCCCGGCGAAGCTGCGGTNAANGAGTTTACCGAGAGGCTGCCCGGATATAAGGCTAGCAAAGGTACAATTCAACTGCCGCTTAATAAACCCATAGACCACAACCTGATTACCGATATTGTGCAGTGGGTGTCAAAAAACGCTAAAGGGGAATAAAAAATGAGCAACGACCGTGTTTATAAAATGAAATTTTCAAAGGTCTATCCGCTACTCGTCCAAAAGGTAGAGCGTAAAGGGCGCAGCAAAGCCGAGGTTGACAAGGTTATCTGTTGGCTTACGGGATATGAAGAACAGGATTTACAATCACAGCTTGCCGCTGATGTGGATTATGAACAGTTTTTCTCCGATGCGCCGGAGTTCAATCCGAACGCCGATAAAATAACAGGGGTAATCTGCGGGCATCGGGTAGAAAACATCACTGAGCCATTGATGAAGAAGATTCGCCAAATGGATAAATTGGTGGATGAGCTTGCTAAAGGCAAGACAATGGAGAAGATTTTGCGGGCATAGGAGTGTAATTTATGACGGGTAAAAACAAAGAACGAAACAAGACGGTCGCATGGTTGTTTGGCTTTGCTTTTGCGTGGTTCTTTATATATGCTTTTTTCCACGAGGCAGGCCATGCTCTTGTCGGCATGGCTTACGGGGGAACTGTAGAGCGGTTTGTTTTTTGGAATTTTAACGCTCATGTTGCTATGACGGGTACGGAATTTACTGAATTCGGTCGGGCATTATTTCATGCTGCCGGTAATTTGTTGCCTCTGCTTCTAACTACAATTGTTTTCGCTTTTTACAACCCTGCAAAGCAATCAAAAGCGTACCATATTTGCCACATAATCCCGATTGTCAGTATAACTGCCGGAACTCTGATGGGCTGGGTTATAATCCCTATTCGCACAATGTATTCGCCGGTAATGGGTGAAGATGCCGCGCACTTTCTTAACACAACAGGGTTTCATCCCCTGCTTGTCGCATTGACGGCGATTTTGCTGCAAGCGGCGTTTGTGTCATTTGCACACGCAAAAGGGATACTGAAAAATGCAGTGGCAAATTGCCAATCTCTTAATAAGGAAATGGAGGTTGCAAAGAATCGTTTTTGCACAAAGTGGGGCATTGTTTCATTGCTGCTTGTTTTTACATCTGCCGGAGCATTTTGGATAGCAAGCGTTGTGCCTTATACACCGTCCGGCGTGGCTCATATCCGGCTTGAAATAGCTGATGTGAGAGAGGTGCCGCTATACAGTAATGCCTTTGCAATCAACGAAGAACGGTCATATTCGATAATTCTAAATGTGCGCGGTCAAGGGTTTTTAACCGGATTCCGTATTTCCGACAGCGAGGGCAACCAAGTCCTTGGCACATACGGAGAAAGAGTGTTTTCAGTTATGGGGATAACACTTTCCCCCGGTGTTTATACAGCCACACTCTATTTTATGACCGATTGGGATGCTGTAAGGGTGTTTTATTATAGCGGGGATGCACAGGAGTATCTTGTGGAGGAGAGCATGCATTCCTCGTATGAGGTTTTCGTCGGAGTGGATGATGATTATTCAGTTACGGCATTTATGGTGATACGCTGATATTTTGCAGGACAACATAGATATACTGGCAGTGAGTGAGGAATACAAGGAGAAGATGGAAAAAAATATTGTAAAAATGAAGGGAATGGATTTTATGAGTATCACCGTTAGAAAAGCAACTGAGGCAGATATTAACAAGCTGAAAAACAATCCGACATGGGGCTGTGAAGCAGCACTACCACAGGGAAATTTTTCTTTTATGATTGTCTATAATAACGACCACGGTTGGAAATTGGGGGATTAGCCGATGAATGAAATCATACGCAAACGCAAATCTGTAAGGAAGTACGATAACACACCGCTTGATACGGCTGTGCTTGATGCTGTCCGTGCCGAAATCGCAAAGGTAAAGCCGCTATACCCGGACATCAAGTATTCCATTGAAATGACAACCAAAACAAAAGGCTTGTTTGGCGTAAGAGCCCCGCATTTCTTGGTTTTTGGCAGTGAAGTTAAGGATGGCTCACATGAAAACATCGGGTTTATCGGCCAGCAGCTTGACCTGTATTTTTCGGCAAACGGTCTTGGTTCATGTTGGCTTGGGGCATCGAAGCCGGGCGAAGCTATGGAATCTACATTGCCCTATGTTATCGCTTTGGCTTTTGGCAAGCCGGCAGAGCCGCTGCATCGTGATATATCTGAATTTAAGCGAAAACCGCTTCCGGAAATCAGCGAGGGCAACGACCCACGGCTTGAGGCGGCACGGCTTGCCCCAAGCGGGGTGAATATACAAGATTGGTACTTCATTGCTGAAAGCGGAAAAATACATTGCTATCTGAAGAAACCAAACTTGATAATGGGCTTAATGGTCGGAAAACTTGGGCTTATAGATTTAGGTATAGCCATTTGCCATATTGCCGAGGAAAGCGATAATTTCAGCTTTGGCAAGGAGGCAAATCCACCGGAGCGGAAAGGCTATGTCTATGCGGGAACAGTAGGCTGACATGGCTTTATCCATTTTTGAAATATTTACAAATTCATGTGGAAATCCAACGAGGTTTGCGCTATACTGACTATACGGCGTATTGATTTTATCTTTAAGGTGATGATATGGCTGACATATTTGGCAACGAACGCTTTGTTGCTACTGTACCAATCGAAAAAGGATGGTCGGAAGATAAAAAATACTGCCTGACCGATACGTCCGGGACAAAACATTTACTACGCATAACGCCGATTGAGCGATACGAAACTCGAAAGGCGTTATTTGCGATGCTCGAACAAGTTGCCGCTCTCGATATTCCGATGTGCTTACCAATCGAATTTGGTACTTGTGCGGACGGCGTTTACTCGCTCCAGAGTTGGATTGACGGCGAAGACTTAGAAAAAGTATTACCGTTGATGCCCGAAACGGAACAATATGTGCTGGGGCTGAAGTCTGGCGAGATTATACGAAAAATGCACTCCATTCCTGCACCAAGTACACAAGAAGAATGGTCGGCTCGATTCAATAGAAAAACAGATCACAAGATTGAAAAATATCGTGAATGTGGATTGCGATTTGAAGGCGATGAATATGTCATTGACTATATAGAGAAAAACCGACATCTGCTTGAAAACCGCCCACAATGCTTTCAGCATGGTGACTATCATGTTGGCAACATGATGATTGAGAACGGAGATATAAAAATAATTGACTTCGACCGATACGATTTCGGCGACCCGTGGGAGGAATTTAACCGTATTGTTTGGTGTGCGGCAGCCAGTCCGCACTTTGCCACAGGGCAGCTTCGCGGATATTTTGGCGGTGAACCGCCATTGGAATTTTTCAAATTGTTGGCGTTCTATATTTCAAGCAATACACTATCATCAATCTATTGGGCAATACCTTTCGGACAGTCTGACCTCGATACCATGATGAAGCAATCGCAAGATGTTCTGCGTTGGTACGACAATATGCAAAACCCCGTGCCGACATGGTATCTGAAAGATTTCTATATCCAATGGATAGACGGCATACCGTATAAACTCAAATCACCGTTTGATTTTTCATTTCTCAGAAAATATGGCAAAGTATTCAAGATATTTGATGAGCAAGGTTCAGGCAATATTTGCTTCGGTGTATCTGGCGATAATACCAAATATTTCATTAAATTCGCAGGCGCACCTACTGCGAATTATACAGGTAAACCGAAAGATGCAGTTGAACGTTTGAAAATGGCTGTTCCAGTATATCAGGACTTAGCGCATCCAAACCTCATACGCTTGATAACCACCGAAGAAGTCGGTGATGGATTAGCGGCGGTTTTTGAATGGGTTGACATTCGGGGGAGAACACAATGAAAAGGTTGCTTTTGCGTATACTCATTATATTCGGAATACTAATACTCGTTGCTGCTACAGGCTTTGTTGCGGAATACGCAGGCTTTTTCGCTTTTATTGGTAATATTCCCATCATCGCCTTGATTGTCTTGTTAGTATGGCTCTTTGCAAAAAAGACATGACGTATTTACCATTCTTTTTCAGAACTGCAATATTAGCATCTCCACACCTTACCGTTTACAAAGCCTTTTGTCAAGCGCTTGATAAAATTGTTAGACGATAAGCAGATACCCTGATGGAAGTATCCGCTTATCATCTGTAATTCTGATTACAACTCCACGCCTCGTGTTTTCTGAATTGCCCGTTGCGGCGTTGGCGATTCGCTATGCAGGATTTCCTTAACGCTCCGCTGGATTTTTTCGACTTTTGCGGTTTCGTCTTTAAACGTGTAATATTCCCGATACAGCGAATCCTTTGCCTCTAAATTTTCAGCAAGTTTCTTTTCCCATGCAGCAATCGGGGGTAGCTTTTTCGGGTCGAAGTGTTTTTGCAAATGTTCACGCAGATATTTCTCAGCGGCATTGTACAACGTCAGTCCGGTGTGGTTTGCTTCTTTGAAATCGTTGACAGCTTCGAGCGCCTTTTCTGACGACCGACTTTGTGAACTGTTTTTTAATTATTCAAACCCCGAATTTTCGCCGAAAATTTTCCAAATCCAGTCCTTGAACGCCGTTTTGATTTGTTCCTGCTTCTGCTGTGCAAGGGTGGTTTCCTTTTTATTGAGAACGCGCTTTTCCTTGCCGTCCAGGGTCGGTTACATAGTCATAAATCCGTACATCACGCAAGTTAAGCGTATCGTCAATAATCTGAAGATATGTTTTGCAGATGCCTTAATCGATTTCCTGCCAAAATCCCGGTCGTGCCGTGCGTGTATGTTTTGAAAAGCTGCTTTAACCCCTCAGCATCCCCCATGCGGACAAAAGCCAGCATCCGCCGCTCAAACGGCATGTGGCTATGTATCGGCGATTCCTCCGGCGGTTTTAGGCGGATATCCAGAATTTCCGACGGCATTGAATCCCCGGTCGTTTGTGTTATAGCCGCGATATCGTCCAAGTGCAGCGTTTCATTGTTGAGGCAAAAATTCATGAGCAGTAAAATATGCAGAAAATTGGGGACAGAGAAGCTGGGGATATTCAGCATTTGCTTATTTTGACGCGCAAAGGCCACTAGGTCAATGCCAAGCACCAAAGCATAATCGCGTTTTTGCTGCGCAGTATACTCATTACGCCCCACTGGTCCGAGAATAATTGAATAGTCCTCATGTATAACTGCCCCATAAGTGCTGTGAAAAGGGGGTCAGGCAGTAGCTGACAGAACCTTCCTTTGTTATCAGCCCGTCTTTGTATGGCAAGACAGGGTCAATCGGCAAACCCATTTATGGAACTGCCCGATGGAACAAAAATGCCAATGGCCAACGCAATTGCAGCACGGCGGAGCAGATGCCTTGGTTCCTGCTGAGTGTTCTCGCGGGATTTATGCAAAAATCCGTGAAGTCTGCGGAGAGAATCACGTTATCTACGATGAGTTTCCGGATTATGCGCATAGCGACCCACGCTTCTCCGGCGAGGAAAACATCACGTACATGATTGATTGGCTGAAGAAAACCTTGAAGTGATACCAAGTGAATTAAGCAGGTTATTTCGGCAAAATTTGAACTTTTATTTTATCAAGTCCCCGACAACCTCTCTTGCCATGATAGCCCCTGCTACTGGCGGAACAAAAGCTACACTCCCAGGTATCGCCCGTCTCCTTCCGCAGTGCTTGGCGCTATCCGGGGGGCATATGCAGTTTTGCTTGCAGCTGAACTTCTCGTCACCGGAAGGCAAAAGCGGCTGCTCCTTTGAATAAACAACCTTCAAGCGCTCTACGCCCCTAGCTTTTAGCTCCTTGCGCATTACCCTGGCTAGTGGGCAAACGCTCGTCTTGTAAATATCTGCGACCTCCAGGCGGGTCGGGTCTAGCTTGTTTCCGGTACCCATGCAACTAATTATAGGCACGCAAGCCTTTTGCGCACCTTCTATCAACAGCAGCTTTGCAGTTACAGTGTCCACTGCATCCAAAACATAATCAAATTTTGTCAAATCAATATCAGCGGCAGTCTCCTTTCCGTAAAAACAACGAATGCCGCTGATTTCCGCCTGCGGATTAATGTCCTTAATCCTCTCGGCCATCACCTCAACCTTATCCCGCCCCAGCGTCTTATGGGTGGCGATTATCTGACGATTAATATTAGTCAGGCACACCGTATCGTCATCGCATAGGGCAAACCTGCCAACGCCAACCCTGGCAAGGGCCTCTGCTGCAGCCCCCCCTACTCCGCCTATGCCAAAGATAGCTACAAGAGAGCCTGCCAGCCTATCCATAGCGCGCCTTCCTAAAATCATTTCCGTCCGCGAAAACTGATCCATAGTGCCGTTTTCTACCTCAATACGTTAAACATCATCCCTATACTCGATGCCCGCGACATGTTGTTCATTTGCATTTGGGAGAAATTCACTCCGTGGTTAAACGTGTTTGCAGACGTATTGCCTGCATTTACAAATGCAGCCGGATTTCTGCTCACGCCTTGGGCAGTCCTTGAGAGCCTATTCATAAAGCTGGTGCCGTCCCTAGTGCCGAACCGCTCAAGCTCTCCGCTCCTCGCCGCTTCATTCATGCGGGCCTCGTCTATGCGCATTGTGCCATCTTGGTTAAAGGAAATGCCAACCCTGTTGAGCGAATTCGAAAAAGACTGCGCAAGCCCACTTAACTCCCTCTCCAAATGGCTGCCGCTTCCGGCATCCCCCGCCGCCCTAATAAGCCCATTAAAAGAATTTACCATATTGCGAAAAGCGTTTACTTGCGCTAATTCATCCCTGCCCATTGCCAGCTGCGTGGTGCCTTCGCCGGTAATCCTCGCCGTCATGCCAAAACCCAGGTTGATGTCATTAGACCTTGACGTTTGCAAAGAACCTTGCGCGCCGCGGTTTATTCTGAATTCGGCGTCCTGTGCTTCTTGAGTGATTTCACCTACCCCGGTTGCTTCCACGGCATTACCAAGCACGCTTGCGACTGTGAAGTTGTGCTGCCCCTCGTTTGCTACGCCTGTTTCCGTGGACTGCAAGACAAGCGTGCTTGTTCCCTCTGTTGCATTGAAGGTAACCGATGCCGACACGCCGATGTCGTCCCTATTGTTTATGGCGGCGGCAATCCTCTGCTGGACATCCCTATTTGTGTCATTTGCAGAAACATTGAAGTTAATGTCAAACTGCTGGTCGCCGACAGTTATTGCCATACGATGATTTCCCACGCTAAATCCGGAAACTGCCGCCCTTGCTGTTGAGTTTAAGGCCGCCCCTTCATTTCGCTGAGCTTTAGCAACCTGATTGACCTCTACGGAAAAGTCCGAGAGGTTGATGCCCCTTATCCTATTTGCATCAAAATTCCTTACATTTAGCACATCCGCATCTTCTGCCACAGGCCTCATGGCCCCAAAAGGCGATGTCGCACCCCTGCCTATCCCACGCATATTGTTTAGAGATTGTACCATTGCGTCCGAGCTGCTGGTGAGCTGCAAAACCGAGCTTCTAAAAGCCTCGGATGTTCCCGCCATATTTTGCCCGAGCATGCTGTTGCCTGAGCCGGAAAACATCTGATTTCGATTGGCGGAGGCAGGATTATTCCACCAGTTCATATTGCCTAGGCTGAGATTATTGTTGACAACCCTCATTATTAAACTCCTTTACACTACAATTTTAGTTACCCTACATGTCCTCCTGACCAAAATTGCGTATAAATCCGTTCATTCTCTGTATCGTAACTTTTCTCCGTCACCTTAGCTAATCATGCGCAAAAGGCGCGAGCGCTTAGCATAAATTTTCGATTGCGCACCGCCTGCCTGCGCAAATCAACACTGCACCGCTTGCCTCAAATCCGCAATCAAGTCGTCGGCAGACTCCAAACCGACTGAAAGCCGCAGCAGCCTCATGTCTATACCTCGGGCAACCCGCTGCTCTACAGGCATGTCTGCATGTGTTTGAATTGCGGGGAAAGTCATTAAGCTCTCAACTCCACCTAGGCTCTCCGCATACTGTATTACCTTCACACGCTCCAGGATTCTCACGGCAGTCTCCTCATCCTGGGCAGAAAAGGAAATCATCCCCCCAAACCCACTTGCTTGACGACAAGAAACGGCATAGCCGGGATGCTCAGGCATGCCGATGTAGTGCACCGTGCTTATCTCGTCGCGCCCTTGCAGCCAATGGGCAATGGCCTGCGCCGACTCTTGCGCCCGCTCCATGCGCACAGCAAGGGTCTTGATGCCACGGATTATAAGAAAGCTGTCAAAAGGCGACAGGCCTGCCCCTGTCGTTTTCGCTATAAATCTCAGCCGCTCAGACAGCTCCTCATCCTTGACCGCCAAAAAGCCTGCAACCGTATCGTTGTGCCCACCCAAATACTTCGTCCCACTGTGCAAAACGATGTCGGCACCAAGCTCGAGCGGCCGCTGGAAATATGGCGTTAGAAAGGTATTGTCCACTATGAGGAGCAGTCTGCGCTCCCCCGCCATTTGTGCAACGGCTGCAATATCTATTACGCACATCATAGGGTTGGTCGGCGTTTCCAAGAATATAGCCTTTGTCGCAGGCGTTATGGACGCTTCTATGCCCTCTACCGTGTCAGCATAGGAAAACGAAAGGCCGTTTTTTTGAGAAATATTGTCAAACAGGCGATAAGTCCCGCCATATAAATCGTCAGTTGCTATAATGTGGTCGCCAGGCGAAAACAGTTCCATCATAGCGGTAGTCGCCGCCATGCCGGATGAAAAAGCCATTGCGCCCACCCCCCCTTCCAAAGCCGCAACGGTATGCTCTAGGTGCTCGCGCGTGGGGTTTTGAGCGCGAGAATAATCAAATCCCGTACTCTCACCAACGCCGGGATGGGCAAAAGTCGCCGACGCAAAAATCGGCACGGCAATTGCGCCTGTGTTGTCATACCGCTTATCGCAGCCGTGAACGCAGATGGTTTGAATATCCATCCTATACCTCCTCATACAAAAAAGAATAACAAGTCCCGGAAAATCCCGGTAGCCCTGTCTATGAGCACCCGATCCCACCGGTCGATGTTTGTGTACTCAATGCTCGGAATATCAGCGCCTCGCTCTACAGAAACTTCTAGCGTGAGCGTCTGGCTCTCCCCCACGCTCAAATCGTCAAGCCGCAGGTTGAAGCCGCCGGGGGTCAAGGCAAATAAGCCACCAACACTCGCCGTATCCCACACATCCGTGAAGGACATTGTGAAGCTCCCGCTTTCTGGCAACCACACTGAAGACAGCGTAAATGTGTCTTCAAATATCCGCCCATCATCTATAAATGAGGCGCTCAACGTATTCTCATACCCATTTGGCCCCTGCGAAAGACTCCAATCAAACCGCATATTATTAATGCCGTAGCTGTCAATTGCAGTCAAATTCAGTGACCACAAATCGTATGCACAGCTGCCCAAATCAAGCTCCGCTATTAGCTCAACTGGTTCGTACCCATGAGCCATATCGACATGCATGTCCACCCTCAGAAGCCTGCCTCCTTCCCCCATGTAAAGCGCAACCACAATGCTCCCGGAGAATCTGCGCTCAAGCTCACTGATTGCATAGCGAAGATCCTGTATCAATTCGTTATGGCTTGCCGAGCCTCCGCCAAGTTCAAACGTCGGATTTTCAAAGGTGCTGAACGTTTCGCGCAGGTTTTCATCGCTCTCAAGCACCGCAACCGCATTGCGCAAAAGCTCGAAAATATCCCGTTCCGCTATCGTGACTTCAAAACGGCTGGCTGTTACCTGCTCGCCGCCCGATATGATGTTCCGCCGCGACGTCGAAAAATTCAATCCCAACACAAAACTACGCAAAATCCCCGTATATGGCTCAAGGTGTGCTGCGGGCTCTTCAGTGACCTTCAAAAACTCCGCCAAGGCATCAACCCAATCCGCCAGCATGTCCATTGTATCGTCCTCAAGCCCGGCAAGTCCGCCGAATGGCCGCACATCTTCTCTGAAGGTGTTAAATGCAATTCCATAAAAGTCCCTGCTCAACAATTGCGAGCGAGCAGCAAGCCGCTCGCTGTTTAGGTGCACATCTAAATCTACGCTTATCCACAGAGCCCTTACCAAGCCCTCAAGTGCATACTCGTTATTTTGCCTATCTGACATCAGGGTAGCAACTCCGTTTACGCCAAGTCCAAATAAACGGCGGTCGCGAATGTCGAAATCGACAGTCATCCTGCCATCGTCAAGAGTTTCCCACAAAATCGTCCCGGCTCTAAGTGGCGTAGTTTCCAAGCGTTGCCTCGCCTCATCACGCAAATTGCCAACAGCGCTTGCTGCCGCAAACGCCGGGGCAATCGCACTAAAAACGATTAGTGCTGCAACAGCCGCTATGGCAACTACCCCTGATGGCAACAGTATTTTCCACCACTTTTTCAAAAAGTTCCGCATACTTCCTTCTTCCTGTGAAATTAATTAATCCAGGACGGATTTTGTTATGAACAGATTCCCGCCTATAGTCATATTTTTGCCTATGACCGTCTCCCCACCCAAGATTACCGAGCCTGAGTAAATCGTGACATTGTCCTCGATTGTGGGGTGGCGCTTTGCGCCGGCGAGTTTTTGCCCCCCCTTTGTAGAAAGAGCACCAAGTGTAACGCCCTGATATAGCTTGACATGATTGCCTATGACAGTAGTCTCTCCGATGACGACGCCCGTACCGTGGTCAATGAAGAAATACTCCCCGATCTGGGCTCCCGGGTGGATTTCGATGCCCGTTGCGCTATGGGCATGCTCGCTCATCATCCTAGGAATAATCGGGACATTTTTCACAAACAAAAAATGTGCTATCCTATGCACAAAAACGGCAAAGAAGCCCGGGTATGCCAATATAACCTCGTCAACGCCCTTCGCTGCCGGATCTCCCTCAAAGCCCGCTTGGGCATCTTTTTGCAATATCTGCTGCAGCTCAGCAAGGCTTCCAAGCAGCTCTGCGGTTATTTTGCATGCAATCAAATTGGCGCTCTCGCTGTCTTTTTGCCTTATAAAAGCCGTCTTAATTTCCTTTGTCAGTTCCCGCCGTATTTCTTCGAGCAAATGGCCCAGCCATAAGCCTTTATCCTTAGGAATTGAGCCGGACATCTCATTAAAAAATCCCGGGAAAAGCACCATTTCCATCTTAACTATTATATCTGCGATATTGCCCTTGTTTGGGTATGCGTCCAAGTCGCCATTTTCTGTGAAAGCGCAATGCCCCGCAAGCAGCTTTTCCGCCGCTTCGGATACCATATTTCCGATTTTCATCTCCGCTCCCCTGCTCGCTACAGATCAGCGAACATCAAAGTTGACAAATACCGCTCTCCCGTGTCCGGCAGCATGACAACAATTGTTTTGCCTGCACTTTCTGGGCGCATTCCGGCTTGCAAAGCCGCCCATACTGCCGCACCTGATGATATTCCTACCAAAAGCCCTTCAAAGCGGGCTATTTCCCTGCCCATTTGAAAAGCGGCCTCATTTTTTACCCTAATGACTTCATCGAAGATGGATGTGTTTAAAACCTCTGGCACGAACCCCGCCCCGATGCCTTGGATTTTATGAGGGCCGCTCTTCCCCTCCGAGAGAACCGGGGAATCATCCGGCTCCACAGCAATTATCTTCAAGCTTTGGTTTTTGGATTTAAGGTACTCTCCCGCACCCGTAATTGTCCCGCCAGTCCCGACGCCCGCCACAAAAATATCGATTTGCCCGCCTGTTTGCTCCCATATCTCGGGTCCCGTCGTAGCTTTATGGACAGCGGGGTTTGCGGGGTTAGTAAACTGCCCCGGAATAAAGCTGTGCGGGATTTCCTTTGCAAGCTCCTCCGCTTTTGCGATGGCGCCCTTCATGCCAAGCGCACCATCGGTCAGAACAAGCTCCGCCCCATATATTTTCAGCAGGGTGCGCCTTTCCACGCTCATAGTCTCAGGCATCGTCAGGATAAGGCGGTATTTTCGAGAGGCGGCCATAGCGGCAAGCCCTATACCAGTGTTCCCGCTGGTCGGCTCTATTATGACCGAACCCGGCTTTAATGCGCCTTTTGCCTCTGCGTCTTCAATCATCGCTTTGGCAATCCTGTCTTTAACGCTGCCTGCGGGATTGAAGTATTCCAGTTTTGCTATCAAACTGGACTTGAGCTGATAATTGTCCTTTATATTCGATAGCTCCAGCAAAGGAGTCCCGCCAATCAAATCTGTTAACTTCCGGTTGATATTCATAACAACATCCCCTTGTCTTAAAATCTAGCATTCCTACAGTACAACAAAACGCAACTCTCTGCAAGATAAAAATTGGAAAATGCAAGTTTGCAATTTGCTCGTTCTTGGAGTATAATTGGGCGGCGGAATACCCGAGGGCTTCAAAATCATGGACTTGATTGGATAAATTGCTGATGAAACAAGCCGTAGCAAAAAGAAAAGAGCGGATTTTTTCAAAAGATTTCACATTGGTGATGACTGCCGGGACAGGCACCGCTTTTATGAACCATCTCTTCGCCGTGGCGCTCGCCCTGCACATCGAGGCGATCGGAGGGCTGCAGCTCCACGTTGGGATACTCGGGATGGTCTATTCCCTCGTGGCATTGGTGATAAGACCCATGTCGGGAGTGTTGTCCGACAAATACGGCAGGGTCAAGCAGCTTATCGTTGGAGCTTTCCTGTGTACGGTGGGCACATTCCTCTATGGGACTACCGCGCTGGTTTCCTTGCTGATAGTATTTCGTGCGATTCAGGGTATTGGGTTCGGCATGCACTCCACAATGGCCGGGGCAGTTGCGGCGGACGTGCTTCCCAAGTCCCGCCTTGCGGAAGGCATAGGCATCTTTGGGCTTGGAGCCACTATTGCGATGGCGGTGGGCCCGGGACTGGGAATTTTTGTGATGGGCGAGGGCGAGCTGCACAATTTTAGAAACCTATTTTTCCTTGCGGCGGGCATGTGCGCCGTCAGCACCATCGCAAATTCATTCATATCGTACGAAAGAAAACGGAAAAAAGCCGCCCGCACAGCAAGCTTGCAGGCGGGGGCCTCCGGCCAAAGTAAGGCTGCCGCAACAACAACTTCCTCCGTGCC
>WQSH01000045.1 GCA_009787995.1 Oscillospiraceae bacterium | reverse complement strand
GGGGGGGGGGGTGCGTCTTCGCCGTTTTCATCCTCGTCGCCGTCGTCGTCTGTGCCGACGGGCGGTGTCGCAGGGTCGGTTACGCCGGGCTGCGGCGTCGGCGCAGGGTCGGCAGCACCATTGCCGCATGCCGCAATTAATGCGAGCATCAGGACAGCCGCCAGGAGCAGGGCCATAATCTTCTTGGTTTTCATTGTACATCCTCCTTTTATTAGTTGCACCTAATTTTTTCCTACACTCTACAGTGCAAGGGTCGTTTAGAACCTGTGCACGGGTTCTTATACTAATCTTTGCTTTGGATCCGCCGCTCTTTGCAGGGCGTTTCCAACAAAGTTAATACACAGCGTAATTACAATTACCATGACGATTGCGGGAGCCCAGTTCCACCAGCGAAACTGTAGGTTTACCGGAGCAAGCGCATTAGCAATCATTGTCCCAAGAGAGGGGTGCTCCATTCCAAGCCCCCAGCCAAGCAGGGTGAGCCCCGTCTCTATGCCGATGTTGGCAGCTGCGGTGAGGACAAAGTTTGCAGCGACTACATCGACCATGTTCGGCAGCATCTCCCTGAGCATGATGACTATATTGCGGCTGCCTAGTGTTTTCGAAGCGTTGATGTAGTCCTGATTGCGGTTTTGTAAAGCAACCGACCTAATGAGCCTCGTTCTGCCCATCCAAGTAAACGCAGTCAGTGTTATGATGAACATGCTTATTGTCGTCTGCCCCACGATTGCTCTGATAGCTATAAAAATCATAAGTGTGGGCAGCATGGTCACCGTATCTGTAATCCTCATTATTATGTTATCAACATGGCCGCCGTAATATCCGGCTACAAGCCCTGCCACAAGCCCTATAATAAAGGAAAGCGCTGTCACGGCTAAAGATATGTTAAGTGAATTGCGGGCTGAGACTACAAGCAGGGGAGCTACAAACCTGCCCGTCGAATCAGTTCCAAACAGCGTGCCCGAGTCCTCCGGAGATAGGTTTTGCATCCGCAAATCAGGCCGCATGACGTCCATGCGGGATTCTATGATTGGAGTGCCTATATAGATGCCCGCAAGTATGCAAACTAACAGGAACGAGGCAAGCAAGGCAAGCTTGTCATACTTTAATTCCTTCCAGAAAAGCTTGAGCATGCCGGGCGGCTTGGTGGATTCGGCAAAATCAAGGCTTGCTTTACCTGCAGGAGCCGAACCCTGCCCATTTTTTCCTTGATTTTTATTATTATCAAATGCCATAGTACCCTCCTTACTTTATCCTTATCCGCGGGTCAACAATTGTCAATAAAATATCTGAAAGCAGAATCCCCAATGCTGTTAGGACGGCAAAAAGCATTATGAGCGCATTTGCGACGGTGAAGTCGCGCGTGCTGACGGAGTCGAGGAAAAGCAGACCTATTCCGGGGACTTGAAAAATCCTCTCAATAAATATTGACCCTGTGAAAAGTCCCGCAATAACCAGGCCTATACCCGACATTATCGGAACTAAGGAGTTTCTAAAGATATGCAAGGAAAATATCTTCCCTGACGGCACGCCTTTTGACTTGGCGAAGACAACATAGTCAGACCCCTTCCTGTCGATTATGTTAGCCCTAAGCATGAAGACAATGCCGACCGTGCTGAGCAGCGCACCGGTTATAGCCGGGAGCGTCAGATGGTGCAGCTGGCTCATGAATATTTCAAAATCTGTCCCATGGGCGAATATAAAGGAGTCCACCGTCCCGCCCAACGGGAATGTCCCAGTCCCGATGGGGCTAAACCAAAATATCATCAGTATGCCAAGGACTATGGTGGGCGTGGCCAGAGCTAGGAACACGTAGAGCAAAATGCTCTTGTCCACTATTTTGCCGCTCCATTTTCCTGCGACTATTCCCAGCGGTATGGCTATCAGGTAAGTCAGTATCACGGTGTACAGCGCAAGTGCAAACGTCACCCCCATGCGGTCGCCTATAACCTCTGTAACGGGGCGATGGTGTTGGAAAGACCGTCCGAAATCACCCTGCATGACTCCTCTCAGCCAATTGAAGTACCTGACGGGCAGCGGGGCGTTGAGCCCTAGCTGCTCGCGCATTTCTTCCATCCTGTAAAGGGGCAGATCGGGATTTATAAGCCCGCTGATGGCGTCCCCGGGCATAATGGCTCCTAAAATGAATATGAGTATGCTGATGGCGATAAGCTGAGGGATTAGTATAAGAATTCGTCTGGCTATAGTTTTCCACATAATAACACATCCTTATTTTCCGGCTAAGCCAATTAAAATCTGGGCTAACTCTTCATCGCAACAAAGTGCGTCTCAGTGAGCCTTGTGAGGTCATATACTTTACTGCCGGCTTCATAATAGCTTTCGCTCCGCATTTCATATTCTTCATTTATTTCTTTTCTGCGCCGCATGTTTTCTTCTTTCTTGTCCGGGTCTGTATCAGGGATTGACGCAATTAGCCTTTTGGTGTAAATATGCTGGGGGTTGTTGTATATGTCGTTTCTTGCGCCAAATTCCACAAAGCGGTTGTTGTGCATGATTGCAAGAGTTTCGCACATATGCTTGACGACACCAAGGTCGTGGCTTATGAAAAGATAGCTCAAACCGAGCTCGCTTTGGATGTCCTTGAGATAGTTGAGCACTTGCGCCTGGATGCTCAAATCCAAAGCGGAAACAGGCTCGTCAGCTACAATTAGCTTAGGCTTGAGCGCAATAGCCCTTGCAACGCCTATCCTCTGGCGCTGTCCTCCGGAAAACTCATGTGGGTATTTATATGCATTTTCGGGGGACATGCCCACAATTGACAGCAGCTCGTCCACCCGCTTCTGCTCTTCGGCTTTTGTGAGCTTCTCAAAGTTCCTTAAGGGCTCTGCAATGATATCGCGCACTCTTTTTTTGGAGTTTAGCGACGAATAGACGTCTTGAAAAATCATTTGAACGCTTTTTCTGTAAGGGGACCGATTTTTGCCTATGTATTTTGTTATGTCTTCACCATTAAAGCGAATGACTCCCGATTTTATGGGGACAAGACCCAATATGGCTTTTCCCGTTGTGGTTTTCCCTGAGCCTGACTCGCCGACCAGCCCGACTGTCTGCCCTTCATTTATGGAGAATGTCACACCGTCCACAGCCTTGACATTACCAACCATACGCCCAAGTATTCCGCCCCTTATAGGGAAGTAGACTTTTAAGTCCTCAACTTCAAGCAACGCCATTATATCGCAACCCCCTCGCCTGATTTTTCATCTTCAAAACGAAAATGCTTATAGCATGTACACAACACAAAGTGCTCGGGTGTAACTTCGCGAAACTGCGGAACTTCTTCATGGGCGTCCTGGGGAATCCATGGGGTTCTGTGCGAGAATCGGCAGCCGTTTCTGGGCATATACTTTAATGTGGGAACTATGCCTTTGATGGCATTTAGTCTTTCCATATCCTCGCCGGCATGGGGAATTGAGGCAAGAAGCGAGCGAGTGTATGGGTGCAAGGGGTTGTGCATCAACTCCCCGACGGAAGCCATTTCAACAATCTGGCCGCCATACATGACAGCAACGCGGTGCGCCATTTCCGCAACCACGCCGAGGTCGTGCGTTACAAGGATAATTGACGCTTGCATTTCTTTTTGCAGGCTTCTCAGCAAGTCCAGTATCTGAGCTTGGATAGTGACGTCGAGGGCTGTGGTGGGCTCGTCTGCTATGATTAATTTTGGCTTGCACGCAAGGGCTACTGCTATCATGGCCCTTTGCCGCATGCCGCCCGAAAGTTCGTAGGGGTAGCAATTGTACGTCAGCTCTGGATTGACCATCCCAACGTCGGCCAAGAGCTGTATGGCATGCTCCTTCCTCCTCGCCTGGTTCTCCTTTGTATGGTATAGGAGGGTCTCCTCTATCTGAAAGCCTACTTTGAGCAGGGGGTTGAGCGCCGTCAGGGGGTCTTGGAATATCATCGAGATATCCTTGCCCCTTATTGTGTTTAGCTCTTTTTCCCTTAGTCCCAAGAGCTCTTTTCCTTCGAAGGCTATTTCGCCTTTGATGCGGGTGTAGCTCATGTTGTGGAGCTGGGGTATAGACAGGGCTAACGCTGTTTTTCCGCTGCCGCTTTCACCTACTATGGCGAAAACTTCGTTGTGCTTGATATCGAGGTCTACCCTGTCGACCGCATTGTAATAGTCTCTCTCAATTTTGAAAGACGTTTCCAGGTTCCTGACCTTTAGTAAACTTTCCTGCTTTTGCACTAGCGTTCACCTGCCTAGATTTGATTCTATTGGTAATACCACAACTGCAAAGCACTTGTCAAGAGCAATTGTGAATGTTTACTAAAAAATAACAAAAAGTGTGTATGATAAAACAAAGGTAGCAAACAAAGTTTATGTCTAGGTCGTGATTTGAAAAATCATCACAACATTCGTCAAAATGCCCTAGAAGCTGCCTATCACTTGCATGTTAGCCTCTTCCATTGTCACTGCGAAGCCTGCTGCTTGCAGCTCTATTTTAGATAGGCGCAACCAGTGGCCGAATGTGCCGGGGTGGCCGCCGTCCGGGTCCATCAGGGCCGCCCTGCCCCCCGGCCTGCTGTCTACGACGGGCATCAAGACATTCCTTGTCGTCCACCAGTCCAGTGCCACCGGATCTAGGCTTGCTGCTATTAGGTTCATCTGCTCCGCCCTGTAGTGCGGATTTGCCGGCCCCCGCTCTGGGCCGATCCATATCATGTCCATTATGTTAAGTACCGGCATCCTTGTGAAGGCCATCTGCGTTCCCATGCCCCCGGTTCCGGTGCTCAGGTGCGCCCTGTGGCTCGTCAGGAAGTCAGAGGGCGTGCCCATATAGTTTTTCACCGCTCCGGTCACTTGAAAGAGCATGTGGGACTTGAGGACGGGCATGTTGATTATTTTGAGCCTCTGGCTGTCGTAACTTTGCGCAGCGGAATCCCAGATGCCTTCCCTAAAACTGATGTGCGTGCCGAATTCCGTGGTGAATTTTGGGTATGATATTTCTATCCCCGTGTGATGGATGTATTCCTCCACTACAAATCCGTTGATGTAGTCGCCTTCGCTAAATTCGGACACGCGCGTCCTTGTGAACCTGTCCCACAGGACTCCCGTCACTTGGTGGCCTTCTGCTTGGAAGTCCCCTACGACGTGCATCACCGACTGGTTTATGTCTATTGCGTTGTTGCTTTGCCATTCCAGGCTTCCGCCCCTTCCTGCGCTTCCGAATTGGGCTTGGCCGTTGTCTGCTACTACTACTTCGCCGCCGAAGCCTTCGGGGTGGTCGACTATGGCTTGGGTAACCAGACGGATTAGATCGGTGTTCGTCCCTCCCCGCTCCGCCCATTGGGCATTGATTTTTATTATTACTACGTCGTTTGCGGCTATAAGGCCCTCGGGGTTCTCGGCTGTTTGATGAAATGGCACCCCTTGCTCTTGCATTGAACTAACCAGCCGTGCCATACCATCGTCTGCGCCTGTCGTTTCTTCAACGAATATCAGCGCCGGGCCATTTTGCTCCCTGTTTAGCAGGGGGTGGTCGTTTTGGCTTAGCTGAGGGGTCAGCTCCGGTGGTCTCGGCGGCGCCTGTTCCGGTGCTTCCACCTCTTGCTCCGCCGCCTGTTCTTCCGCCGAGTCTTCTTGCCCGCCCGCTTCTTGCTGAGGCGGCTGTGCCGCTTGGCCTCCCGGCGGGGCAGTCTCCGGCTGGGTCGCTCCGTTTCCGCAGGCTGCCATTAATAGCGCCAGGGCAAGGGTCAGCGCTATCATAAGGGCTTTTGCTAAGTTTTTTTGTTTGTTTTTCATTTTTATATTTTCCTCCTTATTTCGGTGACCTGCTCAGTACCCTCGGCTCTAGCGGAGCCACCCTTTATAAAATCAGCTCTACTGCTATGCCTGCCAGGGCTGCGTAGGCTATTACGTATGCTAGGTATATTATGAAGTTTTTTCTCCCCAGCACCATTTTAACTGCGCTCAGGTTGTTTATTTTTGTGGCGGGGCCTGCCAACATGAATGATATGGCGTCGCCTCTGCCCATCCCTGCGTGCAGCCATGCGTGTATCAGGGGTATCACCCCGCCTCCGCAGGCGTACATTGGGATTGACAGGGTTGTGGCGAATAGCACGCCCAGAGCCAGGTTTGCCCCAAATAGGCGGTGTATCCATTGAGGGGGGATGTACCTATCCAACAGCGCTGTCAGCGTTATTCCCAGCAGGAGGTATGGGGCGGTTATCCTGAAGGCTTTTAGCAAGTCTTGAAGGAGCTTTTTCTTTTTGTTGAGTTCCCCTGCTTCAAAGCGCTCCAGGGCGAATATTTCCTTGCCGCCAAATAATGCCTTGGCAAGCACGCCTGCCAGCGCACCCGCGATGAAACACAGCGCCAGCCTTGTCATTGCCAAATCCGTCCCGAGAACCGCTGTCATAAGCAGCAAGTTTGGGTTTAGCAGTATCGAGCTTATCATGAATGCCACAAGCAGATGCCCCGGCAGCCCTTTTTTTCCTAATGCGGCGATTACCGGCACCGTGCCAAACATGCACAGGGGGGACAGTATCCCCAGCGCCGCTGCAACGCCGATTTGCCACAGTCCCAGACCTCTTGACGATAGCGCGAGCATTCTGCCCGTAATTTTTTGCGAGAGGTACACCGATATCAGCGAGCCCAGCACCAGCCCTGCCGCCCAGTAGGGGGCTATGAGCCTTAGCCCGCTCCATATGCCGCTTAGGATCATTGTGATTTCGTGCATCATGTCGCCATTTTGCCTATGCCGCTGTCTGCGAATAATTGCACTAGCTCGCCATCGAGTTTGCCATCGCGAGCCATCGACTTCAAAACCCCCATGGCGACTTCGTGCGATACAGCTTTTTTATATGGCCTGTCGCTTGCTGTCAGCGCATCATATATGTCCACCATTGTCAGTATCCTCACTTCGATAGGGATTTGATCCTCGGTGAGCTGGCGGGGGTATCCTGTTCCGTCTATGAACTCGTGGTGGCTTTTCGCCCAATTTGGGACATTTTCCAGCGCCTTGCTGAATTTCATGTTGCCGAGCAGCCTCTCCGTGACATTTGCGTGATTTTCCATTATGCCGCGCTCGGCGGGAGTCAAAGTCCCTTTCCTCGTGCTCAGGGCTATTATGTCGTTTTCTTCAAATACATGCGCATCTTTGCCATCATGGTCTGCATATGTTATTTGCTTGAGGCCCTTTACCCTCCTCAAGTCCTCGTCTGTCAGAAACTCGGCCGTGTCTGCCCATTCTACAAAGGCTTGCGTATCTTGGATGTGCTCAATTTGAGCGTTATACTCATCTTTGCTCAGCTTCCCTGATAGGTGCATCGTTTTTTCATATAGCTTTTTTATCTCAAATCGCTGCGTAATGTTGGGGAGCCTGTCGCCCAGTCTACTTGCTTTGTCCATGATTTCTATGGGGGTGACGATTTTCCCCACATCGTGCAGGTAGGCTGCCATAATCAGCTCTTCTTCCCTGTTTTCGTCCATATGGTACGGCGATTCGCTTAGGAATTTGTTGCGAAGGTAACGGACAAATTGCTTCGTGTATTCAGCTACTGTCACAGTATGGTTGGCGTTATATGGCGTGCGCTCGTCAATGGCTGCGGTCATGACCCTTACAAAAGAGTTGAATAGTTCCTTAACCTCCGCAAAGTGCTTTGCATTCATCTCCGCAATGGCGGTGATGTGGGCTATTTTATCAGCAATGTACCGGAATACCAGTGAAAAAACGAACAGCGCAGCTATTGAGATGATTGGGTAAATCAGCGTTATTATCGTCCCATTGTCAAATATCCACCTGTTTAAAAACACATACCCTGCCGCAAAAACAACCAGCGCAGCAAAGGATATGCGGATGTCAAGCAGCATAAATGCAAAGCTGAAACCTATTAGCACCAGCAGCATAATCGCCAAGTTCGCCCATTCGGGCGCATGACCTTTGAAGTTTCCATCCAGCAGCATTTGGACTTTGTTTGCGTGTATTTCCACTCCGTGCATTGGTTGGCTAAGGTCTGTGGGCGTAAAAAATGTGTCCATCAGGCCGTGCGCAAACGGGCCGATTAGGACGATGGATCCCGCAAAGAACCTTGGGTCGAAGTCTTCGGCAAATATGTCTTTAAAGGATGTGCCCATGCCTATTGTGCCATAGAAGTCGCCCGGCCTGCCTGTAAATGTCAGGTGCATGGGACTGCTGATGTTTTCCGGGATTTCTACCGGCGCTCCGGTGTACATCTTGTATATGGCTTCTGCGAAGGTTGGGACTGCCTCACCCTCTATTTTTAGGCCGAATTCCATCCGGCGCACTATGCCGTCAAGGTCTATCAGTCCATTGATTAGCCCATAGCTCGACACTTGCCTTAGTGCGTCAAACGGCCTCTCAAATGTTCTGACTTCACCTCTGAAGTCTCGCGATACCGCTGCTCCAAATACTACGTTGCCGCTTTCTTCCGCCGCTCTGACCAGCGCCTCATCTGCTTCTCCCACGCCGCTTACCCCTGAGTATAAAATATCCACTGCGATTACTGCCGGCTCCCAGCCGGGGGCGCTGTTTAGGATTTTGATTGCTTCGGCCACCCTCTGCCTTGCCCAGAATTGGAGCGGGCCAAATTCTATTAGCGTTTCTTCGTCTATGCCGAAAACGAATATGTCGGGGTGGATTATGCCGAAGTCCTGATATAGGCGGTCTTGCGCCATGTTTTCAAATCGGTATAGGGCATTTGTCAGAAATAGCACCATTAGCAGGATGGATATTACCCCGCAGCCTATGATTTTTTTTAGTGCCTGGCCTTTAATAGTTTTCCCTCCCCTTGCCGACGGTGCAGCCACCGTAAATACGCCGAGGGGGATGTTTGCACCCCCCTCTAGCACTTACATGCCCCGCTATGGCATCAGCGTTCCTATGTCTATTTCTACCGCCCTGATTGTATTGTTTAGAGTGTCGGCTATGAACATTGTGCTGTTTCTCATCGTTATTGCTGATGGCCTGTTCATTGCCGCCCGTCCGGGGATTCCGTCTGCGTAACCGGGTGTACTGTTGCCTACTATTGTCATTACTGAACCATTTATCAGCGCCCTTATTACGTGATTTCCCGTGTCGGCTATAAGCAGCACTCCTTCTCTGTAGAACAGCCCCCCCGGGAAATTAAACCTTGCTAAGGCCGCCGCGCCATTTTCGTAGCCGCCCGGCCTGCTGTATTCTCCCATTTGCATGGGGCCAACCATCCCCGCTATTGTGCTTACCGTGCCGTTTTCGATTTTGCGGATTACTTGGTTGCCTTTGTCAGCTACGAAAATAGCCCCGCTTTGCCCAATTGCGATCCCCGAGGGCTCTGTGAACAGCGCCTCAGCCGCACTGCCGTCTGCATGCCCCGGCCTGCCAGTTTCGCCTGCTACTGTACTCACTTCTCCGGTGGGGGTTATCCTGCGGATTGCGTGGTTCATTGAATCGGCGACGTAGATGTTCCCAGCATCGTCTATGGCTATTGCAACTGGGTTGTCAAACATTGCCGCATCACCGCTACCGTCGGCAAACCCTCTCTCGCCTCCGGCGAAGGTGTAGACTGTTCCGCCCCGGAGCATCCTTATGGCATGGTTTACGCTGTCTGCTATAAACAAATCGCCATTGGCAGCAAACACGCCGTCCGTCGGGCGTCCCAGCATCGCAACCTCCCTTGCGCCGTCCACGTAACCTGCCATGATAAAGCCGTAGTCGTCAATGGCTTCTAAAAAGCCCAGCAGGGTTTCCGTCCTTCGGGTTTGGCTGTCGATTATTCTCACCCCTGCGTTGAATGTGTCAAAAACGACCAAGTTTCCATCATTGTCCAAGCTCAGGCCGGATGGCAGCGCAAACCTTGCCTCAGAGGCTGCTCCATCGGCGTTGCCCAAGTGCCCGTCGCCGGCGTATGTCGCCAGAGTCCTTCCCCCGAGGATGTTGAGCATTATTGAGGCCGCCTCAGCGTAGCTCATGTTGCCTCCGGGGCGGAAGCTTCCATCCGGGTAGACAGTTAGAAATCCCATGCCGACAATTTGGTAGGCGACATTGCGGGCATGAGCTGCAATGTCGCTGTCGTCTGCGAATAAATTAGCGCGGGCGCCCACATCGTTTTCTAGGCTGTCAAGCCCGAGCCAGCGACCTAAGAACGCCACTGCGTCCTGCCTTGTTAGCAGGTCGCCGGGCAGCATGTACCTATTCCCTTGGATTATTGCGCCGTTTAATATGCCTTGCTCAAACAAATACATGACGTATGGGGCGTTTTCCGCTGCAATCGCACCTGCATCTGCAAAAACGCTTGCAGCGTCCAGAGCGCCTGTCTCCAAAGCTTCGCCGGCATGTTCAAGTGCCGCCCTTGCCAGCATGACGCAAAACGCCTCCCTGGTTATGAGCTCGCCCGAATTGTCTGCTATCAAACCAAATATCTGCCGAGCGGAGAGGGCTTCAGCCCTCTCATCCGCCCAATCCGCCCAACCTGCAGCGCCGACCGTACCCGCCAAAAGGGCAAGTACGAACGTAGCGCATAGTAACGCTTTTGCTTTTTTCACACTTTTCTCCCTCTTTTGTGATTATGGCTTTAGCTGTAATTGTCTACGCCGACGCTACCATAGCTGCTTGCATCGCTGCGTGTTGTTACAGACCCTGAGTAGACGCTATTTTGCACATCCCCACCATTGCCAGTATTAATGAATCCAACCAAGCCGCCTAACTGGCCATTGCCGCTCACTTGGACAGCAGCACTGCTGTCAATCAATGTGCCGCAAAGACGCCCGATTATGCCGCCCACTTCCCGTCCGCCGCTGACATAACCGATGACGGTCAAGTTTTGCACAACGCCGCCTCTGCACACATGGCTAAACAGGCCGACCCTATCCCGGTCGAGATTAATATTTACCGTGATTGTATGCCCATTGCCGTTGAAGTTGCCCGTGAATCTACTAGCAGGGCTATCGCTTATCATGAAGGTGACTGGTTCGACAATATCGCTTATAAGCAAATAGTACGAGGAGAGCGTCCAGTCTCCCGTGCCTATTCTTTCCAAATCAGCCATTGTACTTATCCTAAACGGTGCCTCTGCGGTGCCATCTTCAACTACTTCCCATATTGCATATAGCGTCAATGCGCTGTCCGGCATCACTACTGTTGCGCCAGCTGCATAGGCTCTTCCAAAACCGTCTGCTTGCGTATTCCATTCTTTAAAGTTTGTGTAGCCGGGGGGCGGTGCCAGCCCATCTGCAGCTGCCGCCGCAAAGCTCTCCCCTGCCTCTAAGTCCTCCTGCTCCGGAACTTGCCCGCTGCCATTGTTTAAGTCGTATGTAACAGGAAAAACGACAGGCACTGGTTCGGGGGCCGGTGGTGGTGGGGCATCTTCAACTATATGTAGGTACCAGTGATAATCCTGGATTGGCGCCGGTGTTTCTGCTTGCTGCGCCGGGGGCGCTACTGTAAATAAGTTTCTTGTGGGCCGGTTGCCCGGGCGCGCTTGCAGCATGGCTGCTTCCCTAGCTGCTTCTTCGGCTTGTCTTTCCAAAATCAGTTCGTCAAGCATCTCTGCATCTTCGGCAGTTATCGTTCCGATGCCGACGAGCATTTCTGAGTGCTCCCTGACAAGAATCAGGGTGAAGCTGTCCGGCACCTGTGTTACATCGAGCGCGCTAACGTCGGTTTGGGCGTACATGGAATATTCCAGCACTTGCCCAGCCGCCAGCTCAAATGTGCCGTCGGGAGTTTCAATGTCCAAACCGCCTTCAAGCAATATTGTGCGCATTTCTCCGCCGGTATAGCTGACTGTAAACAGCGTGCCCCTCAGTCCCATCGTCGTGTTCCCCGCTCTGATGGTGGTGGTTGCGTCTGCTTCTTGCGTCTCGGCGTTTAGCGCTATGGTTCCGTTTACTACCGTCAGTTGCATCGCCCTTCTTGAGGCCCTGCTGATATCGACTTTCGTGGATGCGTTCATCCTTATGGACGAGTTGTCGTCCAGTCTTATATCAACGGACGAGGCCCTCCCGGTGCTTACCGTGTTGCCTGTGTTTAATCTTGTGCCTTCTCTGACCGGAAATGACAGATTTGTCCCTCGCGTCATAGTTGCGCTGTCTCCCGCCACGCTCTCCACGACCAAGCTCCTTGAGACTACTGTTTCCGATGCCAGCACAGGAATTGAACTAAGCAAAAGCACAATAGTCAACAAACATGAAATGATTACCCTTTTTTTCATAGTCTCTCCCTACCTTTTCTACTTTTATTAAGACCCTTCAGCGAGGTTTTGCCTTACTGTTGGTGTTTATTGGGCAGCAACCATTATATCACGCTTTTGCTTTTTGGTGTTTATTAATTTTATGTTAAACTTCACCTAGGCAGCCGATGCCGGGCGGTTTGCTGTGTTTTTTCGCGTAAGTAGGGCGACAAGACCCATACTAGCGAAACAAACGCAGTAAACTGACCGGCATCGGCGGATGGTTTGCAGGTGGTGCTAGCAACAATTTGAAATTCGCCTGATTACCTGTTCAAGCGCTTTATCATTTACTCCCACGCTTTTTAGATATGCAAATGCCCCGCCTATGCTGTTTATGTGTTCTAAACTTGGCTCCAAGGACTCCCGGCGGGACTGAAGATATTCATCGGGGATTACCTTTGCCATTTCCGCCGCTCTCGGATCTTGGCGGATGTAGGTGTTCGTCACCTCATAGTTGGTCAATATGTCGCCGTCTGAGACCCCTGCCAGACCTAGTATCAGCAGGGCAATCACGCCTGTCCGATCTTTGCCTGCCGCACAGTGGAAGAGCACCCCGCCCTCCTTTGCTTCTGCGATTGCCGCAATTACTTCGACTATGGCTTTATGCCCCGCTTCCAGGACAGAGAGGTAGAAGTTCTTTAAAAAGTCGGCAGGAGGCATCTGTGTTAGCTTTGTTACATCTGCCGCAGCGCCCGGAATCAGGGGAATATTTATGTATTCGGCGAACTTCATCAGCCCTGGGGCATCGGGGCTCTTTTCCAATTCGTCACTTGAACGCAAATCGATTATGGTTTTTATACCATAATCTTTTAGCAATGCTATGTCGCCATCATCTAAACGGTCTAGCCCATCGGCTCTTATAAACTGATGGAATTTCGTCACACCCCCATTGCAGGCATACCCTCCTAGGTCGCGGACGTTATAGGCATTTTTTAGCGGTAGCCTAATATAGCTTGTCATTTCATTGGCCTCCTATTTGTTAATCCTGCGCCTGAGCGCGGTCGCCACTAACTCGACAAAGAGCATAAACGACACTATGACTGCGAGTATCGCCACTATGCGCCCATAGTTAAACTGGCTTATGGCCCGCATGAGCAATGTGCCTATGCCACCTACGCCCACCATGCCTAATGTGACCGACTCCGTGATGTTGCTTTCGAACCGGATAGACGTCCACGAGAGGAAAGAACCTATTACGCCCGGCAACACGCCTTTTAGGACTATGCCGAACCAGTTGGCCCCGACAGCACGCATGGCTTCAATGCTATCGCTACCTTTCTCCTCGATTGACGAGGCAAATGCTTTAACCAAGTATCCGCACGTCGAAAGCAACAGAGCCACCATTCCCGCAGTGTTGCCGAAGCCTATGCTCGCCACTATCATAAGTATCCACACAAGCGATGGGACGGCACGGATAATCGCAACCATACTTTTTATGATGCTTGCGATGATTTTGCTTGGCGCTGTGTTCGCCGCCGCCAAAAACGCTAGAGCGATAGATATGATAAATCCCACTGCCAACGCCGCCACAGCGATTGCAAGCGAAGTCAGCATTTCGAGAATGGCATCTGGTAAAACCGTGGCGTCGAACGCCACGAAGAGCGCCAGCACCCTGCCGGCATTGCCCAGCCTCTCAACAAACCGCACGAGGTTCAGGTCTAGCATGTAAAAGCTTATCATAAACACTGCGGCGATTGCAACTAGAATACCTGCTGTTTTGAGCTTCCACGAAGCAGGAGATAATTTTACGTGTTTCCCGCTCATTTTACTTTCCCCCTCAGACGGTTTGTAAGGAATTCCGTGAGCAAAATCATTGCTGTGAGCGTGGCGATGAGCGCCAACGCATTATGGTACCTGAACAACCTCAAATTTGACTGGATAACAATCCCTATTCCTCCTGCGCCCACCATGCCTAAGATTGCGGAGGCTCGCAAGTTGATTTCAAAGGTAAACAGAGTCCAATTAACCCACGCCGGTATGAACTCAGGCAATATTCCATGGAAAATCATCTGTGCTTTTGATGCGCCGACCGCCCGCAACGCTTCGATTTTCTCGCCTGCAACCTCGCTCATTGACTCTGCATACGAGCGCGCTAAGAAACCCAGCGTGGCAAATATGATGGCGATTAGCCCAACGATACTGCCAATCCCAAAGATGAAAATCAGCAAGGATGCCCAGACCAGCACCGGAACATTGCGCAATATCGAAAGCGTAAAGCGCACAGTCAGCCTGAGCCACGCGATGCTGTTGGTTTTTTCCGACAGCAGAAGCCCGCAAGCCAAGGCCAGCACCGAGGATATCCCCGTGCCCGCCACGGCGAAGAATATTGTATCTACTATCAGATTTATGTTATTAGGGATTGCGCCTAGGTTCGGCGGCATAAAACGCGTTACAAAAAAAGAGCCGAACGCCGGGAATGCCATGAATACGTCCCATAAGTCAATCCCGAGGAATATGAACGCTGCTGCAACTACGGCCAGGCAGAGTGTCGTGATTGTGACCACTCGCCTCTTTGGCTGGTTTGACAGCGGTGTTTTTTCGCTTTCTTCACTTTCTTTTAGTGGGCTTATGGGCTTGCTACGCATGGGCGGCGCTCCTCCTTCCTGATGAAGGGACGGGCTTCTCCTGCGCTTCCTCTACCGTCGTTTGCTCCCCTGAGTAGATGTAGCGGACTATCTCGTCTGTCAATGCGTCGGGGGAACCGTCGAGCACTATTTTCCCTGCCTTTACTCCGATGATGCGGTCTGCGTATTTCTTTGCAAAATCCACTTGATGCAGGTTTACAATGCAGCATAGCCCGCGCTGTTTTGTAATTCGTTTGAGGCAGTCCATTACAATCTCCGAGGATTTTGGATCGAGCGAAGCGATTGGCTCATCGGCCAGCAGGAGTTTGGGGTTTTGCATCACAGCCCTGCATATTCCCACTCGTTGCATTTGCCCGCCCGAAAGGGCGTCGGCGCGCTTGAATATCTGTTCTGAGAGCCCTACTTCTTCCAACAGCTCCACCGCTCTGCGTTTCTCTGCTTCGGGGTATAACCCAAGCAAGCTCCTCCAAAACGGCACCTGACCAAGCTGCCCATGCATGACGTTTTTAATTACATTGACGCGCCCTATGAGATTGTAGTGCTGAAATATCATGCCTATTTGCGCCCGCTTGCGGCGCAGTGCCGCACCGCGGAGTTTTTCCATATGGACGCCGTCTGAGAACACAATCTCACCGTCGCTTGGATCAATCATGCGGTTTATACAGCGTATGAAGGTTGATTTCCCGGCTCCCGACGAGCCAATCATAACAACGAATTCGCCTTCGTTGAATTCTATGTCTATACCTCTGAGTGCTTCGAACTTATCGTAGCTTTTGCGCAGATTCTTTATAGATAGCAATGCTTTTCCCATTGTATTAGTTAACCTCCAAGTTCAAGATGCGCACCATGTCCGCAATTATATCGTAATCTTCGCGGTAGGCGCGGATGAAGCGCATGTCGGGGTTGCCGAATAGTGCTTCGAAGTATTCAGGGTCGTCGAAGTCCAGATAGAACTCCAAAATTGCATCCCGGAGGTCCTGCGGCAGGTCTGAGCGGATTATGAATGTCGGCATCGGGATTAGCTCCGTCTCAGCGATTATTTTCAGGTCGCTACGGTCAATCAGCCCTGCATTTTCTAAGGAGCCCAGTAGCTGGTATGCTACGGCCGCTCCGTCAAAGTCTCCCATGATGACGCCCATAATGCTTGAGTCGTGACTGCCGGAGTATGCAACGGCTTCGAAGAAGTAGCCCGATTCCACCAGCCTGTCGGCGTCGCGCCCCAATTCCCTGACAAGATGCACCATCGGGTACATAAAGCCTGAGGATGATGCGGGGTTTACAAATGCGAACGTCCTGTTTTCCAAGTCTTCCAGCGAGTTTATGTCGTCCCTGTCCGCCCTGGTGATAAACACGGTTTTATATGGGGCCGAGCCTTCGGCAGACCATGTCACCAGCGGTTCTATCATGCCATCTGTCAGCATGTCGGCCTGGAAGAAGCTCATTGGTGTGACCAGTATGATGTCAAGGTTTCCTGCCCTAAGCGCCTCGAGCCCGACTTCAAATGCGAATGCTAGCAGCTCTTCCACTTCAATACCGAGGTGCTCTTGCAGCCCTGCGCGAAATGCGTCGTGCAGCTGTGCTGCTGTGTGCGGGTTGTTTTCGTCAGGCATTTGGACAATGGTTATCCGCGACGGCCAATTGCCGTCTGGCCCAAAGCCCACCTCAGCGGCTCCGCCCCTCGCACAGCCCACAAGCAGGGCGGCACAAAGGGTGATGATTAAAATAGCAGGGATAATCCGTTTCATTTACTATAACCTCACAATTTATAATTTCTTCTATTTGCGAACGTTTTTAAGGATACTGAACTTGAGGCAGCGTTAATATCAGCTATTGGTAAAGGTTTTGTAAGTATTTTGTAAAGTCGCTGGCAAGGCGCAGAGCGCAAAGATGGGTTGCTTAACTTTAGGTAGTGCTAATTGGGGTTTGGCCTCCGGCGGGTCCCTTTTCTGCTCGTGCAGAAAAGGGACCAAAAGACACGCCAAGGGGATACCCCTTGGAACCCCGGGCTCGCTAACTCGCTGCGGCTCGACCAGAGCTCGCCTAGGACGAGGGAGGGGCGCTGAACTGTTAGTAGTTCTTCACAGGGTAGCCCGGAATGGGCTGTTTGCTACGCTTTTTTCGCGTATGTAGGGCGACAAGACCCGTTCTAGCGGAAAAAGCGTAGTAAATNNACCA
>WQSH01000044.1 GCA_009787995.1 Oscillospiraceae bacterium | reverse complement strand
GGGATAAGCGAGTCCAGCCAACTTGCCGAAGAGATTGCCATATCCTCTGAGGAGCAAGCGCTTGGCATCTCACAAATCAACACGGGGGTTGATCAGGTGGCGCAGGTTGTCCAGCAAAACAGTGCATCGGCACAGGAGACTGCCGCCGCGTCACAAGAAATGAGCGGTCAGTCCGATATGCTTGCGCAGCTAATCTCAAAGTTCAAGCTAAAAAACGGCGCTTCGCCCCACAGCTTGCCGACAGAGAACCCCCCTGTACGTGTGCAGCACGGTTTGCCAGAAAAAGCCGGGAATTTCGGCAAGTATTAATGGCTGGAGGATAAGGCTTTTGGCCGCAAAAAAGGGGCTGTAGCAAAATGAAAAATTGCTACAGCCCCTAGTGTTCCCCAGTTTGCGATTTTAGAGGCATACTCCCTATTGCAGCGCCGCATATATGCGTGATGAGGCAAGTATGTTAATACAATAAATTCAACACAAGTCCTGCACCTCCAGCATGTTTTCCCAATAGCGCTTTGGCATGAGAGTCATGCGGCAGCGTAAGTTTTCACGTGCCTGTATTGAGACGGTGGCGTAAAATCGCTTCCACATAGCTTGGTACCGACCCTCTTCTTCGGAAATAGGCGGGAATTCAATGTTGTCGACTGATATGATTTCCATGCGGCGGTTTTGGTAGACCAGTGCAGCCTTGTGCGTTTTGTCAAAAATCAGGAGATTCTCATTGGAAAAACGTTGGGTGAAATGGCTTGCGATGAACGGCAGAATGAAATTCTTCGGTGTTATGGTCGCTGCGAGCGACCCGTCGTAATCGGAGAAGCGGATGAAGCCTTTCAAAAGATGCGACTCGCCCAGCAGGTGTTTTTGCGCTTTCAGCAATGGGGCGACGTCCGGATCGCCAAGTTTTGAAAGTATGCGGCGGCCTTCGCGGTATCCGCGGAGCAGGAAGTTGAGCATCAGCAGCTCTTTTTGTTTTAGGCAGGAGAGGAATACCGTCTCAATCAGATGCCGCGCCTCCGGCGATATTTTCTCAGAGATGGACGCCAGCACGCGCTCGGCCTTTTCGGCATTGGTCAGGACTGTATGTACGGCATATAGGGTTATGGGCTCGTCATCTGAAGCTACGATATCGACGGGCATCACTTCACTGTAGAACCGTTCGTATACGCAGCACAGGAATCCATGGAATGAGCCGTCGTACACATAAATCGCACTGTCGCACTTTTCTAAAGGTTTGATGCAAGGCATAGAACAGCCTCCTCCACTGCGTCGCTTATCGAGTGCGTCTCGACTATGTGCGGCAACGCCTTATTAAGCTTAGGTATGGGTGAGCCGTCGAATAATGAAAGCTGCTCTGCGCCAAAGGCAAAAATTTTTGGGTCAATCAATGCGCGCGCAGTTAAATCCTTGCCAAGCCGCAGCCCGGCAGTGCTATCCTTTGTGAGTATAAAATACTTGGCGCGCTTTAAAACAACGCCAATCCGCTTAAGCTCATCGAAGCCGAGCCTGCCTTCCCGGCGGGCTACGACTATTCGACGTGCACTTGTCGGACCTATGCCCGGCACGCGTAAGAGATCCCGCATGGAGGCAGTGTTTACGTCGATGGGGAAAAAATGCATGTTGTTGATTGCCCAGTTGCATTTTGGGTCGAGATATGGGTTGAGGTTGGGAGCATCCTCGCTTAAAATTTCATCAGAAGCAAACTCGTACTGCCGCATGAGAAAATCCGCCTGATAGAGCCTGTGTTCGCGCAATAGCGGCGGCGGGGATGCGACTGCCGGAAGCAGGCTGTTTTCCATGACAGGGATATACGCCGAGTAAAACACGCGCTTTAAGCTATATTTTTTGTAAAGAGCCGAGGCTAATGTTATTATCCGGTGGTCTGTGTCCTCCGTTGCGCCGATTATCATCTGCGTGGCCTGGCCGGCGGAGGCAAAGGTCGGGGCGTTTTTATACTTTGACAGTGCATGGGTGTTTTCCGCAAGTTCGTTTTTGATTTGTTGCATCGGGGCCAAGATGGAGTCCTTTGTTTTGTTCGGTGCAAGCAGTGTAAGGCTCTTTTCGCTGGGCAGTTCGATATTTACACTGAGCCTGTCAACCAGAAGGCCTAGGCTATGAACTAGCTCAGAAGATGCCCCCGGTATTGTTTTGGCGTGGATATATCCCCAGAAATTGTGCCTGTGCCGCAAAATGGCGAGGGCGTTTATCATAAGCTCCATTGTGTGGTCGGGGTTTTTGACAACGCCGCTGGATAAAAATAGCCCTTCGATATAATTGCGCCTGTAAAATTGTGTGGTAAGCTCCGCAAGCTCGTCCGGGGTGAATGTCGCTCGCGGGACGTCGCTGCTCGCACTGTTTACGCAGTATTTGCAATTGTAAATGCAGTTGTTTGACATTAAGACTTTAAGCAGCGAGATGCACCGCCCGTCGGACGTGAAGCTGTGGCAAATCCCCGCTGCGACAGTGCTGCCTGGTCTGTCAGAGCCCGAGGACGTGCACGCCGCATCGTATTTCGCACCGTCAGTCAATATTGTGAGCTTGTTCATCAGTTCCATAGCTTAACTATATATCTAAAATAATTAGAAGTCAAGATAAAAATCTAAAAATATTAGAAATTTGCTTGCAGCTCGTCCAATAATGGGGTATAATTGCAGCTGGGGGGATGCCTGATGAGTTATGGGACAATTCTTGCACAATTGAGGAAAAGTGGGGGGCATACTCAAGCCGAGGTCGCCGAGCACATTAGCCGGGCTTCTGGCAAGGCTTGCTCGTTTAAAGTTGTATCGCATTGGGAAAATGGAGTGTCCTCGCCATCTGTTGAGCAATTTCTGCTGCTGTGCGAATATTACGGCGTCAGAGATATTCAGCACACATTTCGTAACGCCAGCGCCGAGTTTCGGGGGTTTGCGAAGCTTAATGCGCTTGGGAAAAACCGCGCCGAAGAGTATATAACCATGCTTTCTGCAAACCCCATGTTCTCAGAATCTGAGAGCAGCAGCCATGTGGAGCCAGCGAGCAAGCCGCGCAGGCTTATAAAGCTGTACGACATACCTGCGGCGGCTGGTACAGGGGTGTTCCTTGACAGTGATTGCTTCTCAGAGATTGAGGCTGACGAAACGGTGCCTGGCGAAGCCGACTTTGCCGTCAGGGTTAGCGGAGACAGCATGGAGCCCAGCTTTGTTGATGGGCAGGTCGTCTTTATAAGGGAACAGAGGACGATTGAAGTCGGAGAGATTGGTATATTTGCCTTAAATGGCGATTCATATGTTAAGAAGCTTGGAGATGGAGAGCTTATTTCAATCAACCCGCACTATAAGCCGATCATGATTCATGAGTATGATTCGTTTTATATATTCGGAAAAGTTTTAGGGTGATAATTGTTCAATATAGATAAAAATGGCTCAAAATCTGGGCTGATATCTTTCTTGACTACTGGCCAAGGCAAGGGTATAATTTTTAATCGGTAACAAGCTGCTAACCGTTCAGTTTGTGAGAAGGCGGCAGGCAATGTTAAAGATTGGATAGTGGAGGACGAAATGGAGAGAAAACTGACAAATCCCGGCAGAGCCATAATGGGGCTCCAGCACCTGTTTGCAATGTTTGGCGCAACAATACTTGTTCCGCTGATTAGTGGATTATCGGTTCAGGTAACTCTTTTCGCAGTGGGCATAGGGACTATAATATTTCACCTGATTTCAGGGCTTAGAAAGGCCCCGCCAGTTTTTCTGGGTTCCAGCTTCGCATTCTTAGTAGGCATTGGGCTAATAACAAATCCGGAAATAGGAGTATTTGCCGGAGCGGATATGACGCAAAATGAGAAGCTTGCTTATGCCACAGGGGGCATCATGATAGCAGGCTTCTTATATTTAGCGCTGGCTGGGCTGATAAAGGTGATTGGCGTCAAAACTTTTATGAAATACCTGCCGACGGTGGTCACTGCGCCAACGGTCATATTAATCGGAGTTATGTTAGCACCGTTTGCAATAAGCCAATCGGCGAACAATCTGTTCCTTGCCATAGCGACCTTGGTGATTATCATATGCTTTTCCGTATGGGGCAAGGGGATGACCAAGATTATCCCGATACTCCTCGGTATAGTCGGCGCTTATATAATAGCGCTGCTAATGCACTTTGCATTAGGCATGACCAATCCTGATGGCTCTGCGATACTTGAGTTTGGCAGGGCGGGAACGGGGCTGGTCGGCGTTCCGCCCTTTATGGCGCCTAGGTTTAGTGCTGTGACTGTGCTTGTTATGTTGCCATTTGCGCTTGCCACGATAGCTGAGCACATCGGCGACATGGTAATCCTCAAGAGGATTTCAGGCAATGACTATATCAATGACCCAGGGCTTGTTCGCACGTTATGCGGGGATGGCATTGCGACAATAGTCGGCGGGGCGATGGGCGGCCCTGCTACGACCACTTATTCAGAAAACGTGGGCGTCGTTACGATAACGAAAATCTTTGATCCGAGGGTGCTGCAGATTGCTGCGATTTATGCCGTCGTGTTGGGGTTCTCTCCGTTATTTGCGTCTGTTATTTACTCAATCCCAGACGCTATAATTGGAGGAGCGTCGTTTATCCTTTATGGTATGATAGCGTCTGTCGGCATCAGAAATTTGGTTGATGATAGAGTGAACTTGGCCGATATGAAAAACTGCATCATAGTCGCCGTTATGCTGGTTATTGGCCTTGGACTCAGGTTTGGGCCGGCAATAACCATCACCATTGGCGAAACGAACATGCCGCTGGACCGCCTCGGTGTTGCAATCGCAGTCATTGTCGGCATAATTTTAAATGTAGTCCTTCCTGCGGACAAATCGCTACAAATGACTGGAGATAAGCCTATTGACTAGCATCTGTTTTTGGCATATACTATAGCAAAGGCGCTCATCAGATTGTGTGCAGGGAAATGTGCGCATGTGGTGGGCGTTCTTGCGACTTTAGGAGGAATTTTCTATGAACGAAAGATATGAGCTTAATAAGAATCTGGCTCAAATGCTCAAAGGCGGGGTCATTATGGATGTGACAAGCCCGGAACAGGCGGCGATTGCTCAAAATGCCGGTGCCTGTGCGGTTATGGCGCTTGAGCGGATACCGGCGGATATCCGCGCAGCAGGCGGGGNGTCCCGGATGAGCGACCCGGCGATGATTCGCGGCATTCAGAAAGCGGTCACTATTCCCGTGATGGCAAAGTGCCGCATAGGGCATTTTGCGGAAGCGCAGATTTTAGAGGCGATTGAAATAGACTACATTGATGAGAGCGAAGTGCTGTCCCCCGCTGATGATAAATACCACATAGATAAGAGGGGGTTTGCCGTGCCGTTCGTGTGCGGGGCAAAGGACTTGGGCGAGGCCCTCAGACGCATAAACGAGGGGGCGTCGATGATACGCACGAAGGGCGAGCCTGGAACAGGCGACATTGTGCAGGCTGTCCGGCATATGCGTTTGATGCAGGGGGAGCTGAGGCGACTGGCATCGATGAGCCAGGACGAACTGTATGATGCGGCAAAAGAGTTGAGAGTGCCATATGACCTTGTACTGCAAGTGGCCGAGAGCGGCGGGAAGCTCCCCGTCGTGAACTTTGCGGCCGGGGGAGTTGCGACTCCCGCAGATGCGGCGCTTATGATGCAGCTTGGCGCCGAGGGCGTTTTTGTAGGGTCGGGGATTTTTAAATCGGGAAATCCGGAAAAACGCGCGCAGGCGATTGTGAAGGCTGTGACGAACTATAACGACCCAAAAGTGCTTGCGGAGCTCTCTGAGGACCTTGGTGATGCAATGGTGGGGATTAACGAAGATGAAATATCGCTGCTGATGGCGGAGCGCGGCAAGTGAGGATAGGAGTTCTCGCCCTTCAAGGAGCGTTTGCAGAGCACATAGCGAAGCTGGAGGAGTTGGGTGTCGAGGGGTTTGAAATCAGGCAGCGCGGTGACATTAGCAGCTCCATGGATGGGCTGATTCTGCCGGGCGGCGAGAGTACGGTCATAGGCAAGCTCCTGCGCGAATTGGAGCTATTTGCGCCGCTGCTCTCCATGATCCAGGAAGGTTTGCCTGTCTTTGGGACGTGCGCCGGATTATTGCTGCTTGCCAAGGATGTCCTAGGCGAGTCTGCGCTGGGTTTTTCCACTATGGATGTTTATGCGCGGCGCAACGCCTATGGCAGGCAGTTAGGCAGCTTTTGTGCGGAGGGGGATTTTGCCGGGCTGGGCGTTATACCTATGACTTTTATCCGTGCGCCATATATTGAGTCGGTGGGGCCGGATGTGTCTGTGCTGGCGGAGGAAGGAGGGCGGATTGTCGCAGCAAGGCAAGGCCGTCAGCTTGTGACGGCCTTTCATCCCGAGCTGGGCGGTGACCAGGCCGTGCATCGGTATTTTTTGGAAAATTTGACATGAAACGGAGATGGCAGCCCCTTAGCGCGGATGCGCAGGCTGATGCGCTGCGTCGGCACATGGGTTGTCGCCCCCTAATTCATCAATTTGTTTCATTGCCTGCTTGTATTTGCCTACAAAAACATTTTGCAACATCTCACTTAAGGCCTCGCCATTGTCAGGATTATGTGTGAAGTCTCTTAGCTGGGTGGAAATTTCATCAATCGCAGCTGCGTCAAAGGCCTTAAGGGCGGCTTTGAGCCGGGATAGATGTTCTTTCAAAAGCCGCTCGTCAAAAGTTTTGCCATTGGCCGAGATTTTGTTGTGGGCGTTGACGACGACGTTGATGTTTTCCAACAATTTCTTCAAATCGCCTATAAAACCGGCATTGTTTTTTGTTATGAACTCAGAATCTTTCTTCATGCTTGCGGTTTCTAGGGTTTGTGCCGTTCCGGATAGCTTGTTTGCGCCTATGTTTGCGCAGGCAGATTTGAGGGCGTGCACATGGATTGCGTAGAGATCTAAATTGCCTTGCTCAAGACAGTCTGCAAGTTCGCAGATTTTCGTAAGGCCATTTTTGCGGAATATGGAGAGTGTGTCCAGATAGTTTTGGAAACCGCCTGACAGAGCTATCCCCCGTGGCACCTCTATATCATCGATGACAATTTCCCTCTTTGGCTCAGCCATATTTGCCTCAGCTGCCGGAGCGGGGGCTACTTTGTTTTGCTTTTCTTTTGGTATCCATTTTGACAAGATGTTGTATAATTTGGGGATTTCAATGGGTTTTGAGAGAAAATCGTTGAAGCCATTTTCCAAAAACATCTCCTTTGCGCCTACGATGGCATTTGCCGTAAGGGCTATGATTGGGAGCTTGGCATATTTTTCGCCCATATGGCTGCGTATTATTTTCACAGCCTCGACGCCGTCCATTATCGGCATCATATGATCCATAAACACCAGGTCATACTCCTTGGCCAGCACAGCGTCAATTGCGGATTTGCCATTTTGGCAAGTGTCGATGTTTACGCCATATAGCTTGAGAAGGCCGGCGGCTACCTTGAGGTTGGCTTCTATGTCGTCAACAAGCAACACTCTTGCTTCGGGCGCAACGAATTGCTCCATATGCCGGATGTTTACAGATTCGCCGCCGGTATGCTCGTTAATGGAGCGTGGAGTATGCTCCGCATTTGATGGGGTGTGGCTATATGAAAGCACGTCTTTATCCTGCAAGTGCGGCGCATGGCTTCCGCACTCTACATATCCTTGGGGCAATGTAACAAAAAACTCGCTGCCTTTGCCGTAGACGCTCTTTGCGTCGATAGTCCCCTTCATAAGCTTTACAAGGCTGCTGGTAATGGCAAGGCCCAGCCCCGTGCCCTCTACATTCTTATTCTTCACGACATCAAATTGAGCAAACTCGTCAAAAAGGATATCCATATATTCCGGTTTTATGCCTATGCCGGTATCTTTGATTTTCAGGGCTAGGACATAGGTTTCCTTGTCTTTCTGTTTGCCTTTTATATCAAGGGAGAAATGGCCCTTTTCCGTGTATTTAAGCGCATTGGTCAAAATGTTCAGCAGTATCTGCCGCACACGCACTTCGTCGCCATATAGCGTATGGGGCATGTCCGACTGCATGTTGACAGAAAAACTAACGTCTGGATTTGACATACGCATTTTTATGATGCTGACCACATCCTGTATTGTGGAGTGGAGGAGGTATTGCGATTCTGCGAGTTCCAGCTTCCCGCTTTCTACTTTTGATAGGTCTAGTATGTCGTTTATGATGAGGAGCAGATGGTCGCCGGACTGTTTGATTGTTGCGGCCTGGTCTCTTGCGGTCTCGGGAAGGTCTTCGCGCAAGATAAGTTCCGCCATTCCAATTATGGCGTTCATTGGCGTGCGTATTTCGTGGCTCATTTTGGAAAGGAAATCGCTCTTGGCCTTTGATGAGTTTTCTGCCCTAAGCTGGGCGTCTTGCATATGTTTTACGATGCTGTTTGTGCTGGCGAGCATTTCGTCATAGATGCCGCCAAGCCGGGAGTCCTCCAGCTTGTATTCCGCATCTCCGCGGGTCATGGCGTTCTTTGCTTTTTTGAAACTTTCCTGCAATATGTTCAGAGCCGTCAGGATTTCCTGAAAAGAGCGGGAAACTTGGGATATTTCGTCATTCCTGCGGACATCAAATTTAACGTTGAGATCCCCCTCGGCGACGTGCTTTGCGCTGATGGCAAGGGCACCAAGCGGTTTTAGGGAGTAATGGAGGATCAGGAGTATGGCGGCAGCTGCAAAGAAGATGCCGGAAACTGTAGGGATAAAGGAAGTGAAAATGATTGGTGTTACGTTGTCCACGGCATGTGAGTCAAAAAAGCTGACAATCGTCCACTCCAGAGGCAGGCTTGTGCCGGCATATGCTATTTTGGAAGCTCCGGTCAAAGCTAGTCTGTGTTTAAAAAAATTGTGCAAAGGCATATAGTCAAATGCTTCTATTGCCTCAAGCTCATCAATGTGCTTCCCAATGTAGGCTGGGCGGGTTGAAAAGAATATTTTGCCATGCTCATCGGCAATGTTGATACCCCCTCCATAGCGGTACACAGCATCCCGCAAAAAAAAGTCAAGCATTTGGGTGTTGGCAAGTATGGCAGCGACGCCTTCGAACTGGCCATCAACAATTATCGGAGACGTAATCAAAAACTGCATAAGTCCCGTTCGGGGGTTTTGCACGGCATTGCTAACCATGGATTTCCCCTGCTGCGCAATGAGGAAATTCAATGGGAATTCTGACATGGCAGGTATTTCTCCGCTGGGATGTGCGCCCCAAATAGGGTAGAAGTCTTTGTCGTAAAGCACTAGGTTGGCAAATGTCGAGATTCCGTCTTTTGTTTGGTTCATGCTGTCAAAAAAAGTATATAAAAATTCGCTTAAATCTTCGTCGAGGTCGTTGGAAAAGGAATGAGCTACCTTGGGCGAGTTAGAAATCGTGGAGAGCACGCCTCTGATATATAGTGTCATGCTGTCAACAATTGCTGCAGTTGTATAGGTGGCGTCTTGCAGCCTCTCTAAAAGTCGTTGGTTAACTTGCCTGCTTAACTGGTTTATTCGGATTGGGACAACGAGCGAGGTCACCAGCAGGGTAGCGATCACCGCCACCAGAACAATTTTACTTTTGACGCTTAAATTGTCAGCTGCTCGCTGTAATAGTTTGCGCATTTTTGGGTCTCCCTGAGTCATTGCAATGCCTATATAATCTTAGCCTTCTACCTCCGCAGAGATTTTCTCAAATTCATGGTTGATTTTATCAAACAAATCAGTCAAAAGGGGGTCAAAATGAGAGCCCCGGCCTTCCAAAATTATTCCAGTCGATTTTTTGTGGGAATAGGCATCTTTGTAGGGGCGACGTTCCACAAGTGCATCATACACATCGCCAATAGCCATTATCCGCCCCAAAAGTGGAATTTCCTCACCCTTCTGCTTTTTGGGATAACCGCTGCCGTCCCACTTTTCATGATGTGACACGGCGAAGATTCTAGCATATTCCAAAAAGTCGCTGTCCGTGGTCTTCGCTTTTAGCCTAAGTATTACGCTTTCTCCAAAGGTGGTGTGGGTCTTTATGGATTCAAACTCCTCGGCGGTAAGTTTGCCGGGCTTGTTGAGAATGTGGTCTTTCACAGCGATTTTGCCGACATCGTGGAGCTGGCATGATTGCAATACTAATTCATCATCGAGCTTTGAAACTTCGTCGGAGTACACTCCCTCTTTTCGCATGGCGCTGATAAGTGCTTTTATATATTTTTGTGTCCTTACAATATGGCCGCCTGTGATTTCATCCCGATACTCCACCAACTCTGCCATCGTTGATAGGATTGCGTTTTTGAGCTCTACAACAGTTTCCGTTTTCTCTTCCACCATTTGCTCAAGGCTGTTGTTAAAAAGCAACAGTTCGTGCTTTTGCGACACAAGCTCGCGTTTTTGCGCTTCAACCAAAAGGTGAACCTCTAGGCGCTTTAGCAGAAGCGGTGCAGAAAATGGTTTTGTTATATAGTCTATGGCGCCAAGGGACAGGCCCTTTAGCTCCATATCTTCGTCACTTAGCGCAGTCAGAAAAATAACAGGTATGTGGGCGGTGTTTTCGTTGTCCTTTAGCCTTTGTATGACCTCGCATCCGTCCATTTCGGGCATATTGACATCCAACAGAATCATGTCCGGCGTTATGTCCTCAAGCATTTCCAGCATCGCTTCGCCCGAATCTATAGTAAAGACACTGTAGGTGCTCGATAGCGCTTTTTTACCTATTGCCAGATTTGTCAAGTCATCATCGACTAAAAAAATGGTTTTGCGTCGGCTGTTCATAAAGTATAGTATCCTCCTTGCTCCCATTTTAGCATAATGGACTAAAATACTCAAGTTTTTTTCGAAAAACCATCCCTAGGGGGGTTCTTAGCTGCTATTAGGGTGATGGCGCAAACTATCCGCTGATGCCGGTCAATTTACTGTGCTTTTTTCGCTAGTACGGGTCTTGTCGCCCTACTTATGCGAAAAAACACGGCAAACTGCCCGGCATCAGCTGCCTTGTGACCTGCAACTTACGTTACGGCCCTTTTGAAAACTCCCCCTAAGAAGCAAACTGGCTTTGATAAATCTCGCTATACATGCCGCCCTTGGCTAGGAGCTCCTCGTGGCTTCCTGATTCTACTATGTCGCCGTGATTCATTACCAGTATTATGTCGGCATTTTTAATCGTGGATAGGCGGTGGGCGATGATGAAGCTCGTGCGGCCCTTCATTAGGTTGTCCATGGCTTTTTGGATATGCACCTCCGTGCGCGTGTCAACGCTGGACGTCGCTTCGTCGAGCAGGAGCATCGGTGGATTTGCAAGAATCGCCCTTGCGATGCATATCAGCTGCTGTTCGCCCTGCGACAGCGTGGTGTTTTCGTCATTCATGACAGAGTCATAGCCGTTGGGCAGCGTGCGGATAAAATAGTCTGCCCTAGCAATCTTTGCAGCCTCGACGATTTCAGAGTGCGAAGCACGGTGCCTCCCATATGCAATGTTCTCTGCGACAGTGCCGTCAAACATCCAAGAATCTTGCAAAACCATGCCGAACAACGAGCGCAGGTAATGCCTGTCAAACTTTGTTATATCCACGCCATCGACCTTGATAGAGCCGCCCTTAATCTCGTAAAAGCGCATTAGCAGGTTTACAAGCGTCGTCTTGCCTGCGCCTGTTGGGCCGACAATTGCGACCTTCTGCCCCGGCTGGACTTCAAAAGTGACGTCCTTCATCAGCAGGTCGTCGCCATATCCAAACTGCACATGCTCGAAGGAAATATTGCCATGGGGCTTTTCTATAGCATTTGCGGCCTTTTCCGGATTGACCTCTTCCTCCTCGTCCATAACCTCGAAAACACGCTCAGCGGACGCAAGCGCCGCCTGCAACGAGTTCAGGACAAAGGAAGCTTCCGTCAGAGGCTCCTGCGACATCTGGACATACTGGAAAAAAGACATAATCTGACCGATGGAAATACGGCCATTTATGACAAACGATGCGCCGAGCCCTGCAATTGCCACATAGCCGGTCTGATTAAAAAGCCGGATGATAGGCATAATTGCAAACATGATAAACTGCGCTTTCTTATCGTCCTTGTAGAGCTGAGTCGCCGCAGCCTCAGTTTTTTTCCGAGCTTCTTTTTCCAAAGTGAATGCCTTGATTTCAACCTGCCCTGAGAAATATTCCTCAATATGGGTGTTAAAAACGCCAAGCGACTTCTGCCGGGCGGCAAAGTACCCCGCGCTTTTCATGCTCACAATAGCGGTGATGATGAGTCCTACGATAATTGCGCCGATGGCAATCAATGTGAGAATCCAGTTAATCCTGAACATCAGGATAAGTGCTCCGACAATCGTTATCGCCGATGTGAACAGGCGCATGATTGCACTCTGCATGACGTCATTGACCCGCTCGAGGTCATTGGTGACCCGGGAAAGGATTTCGCCTTTTTTGTTCGTGTCGAAAAATTTAAGCGGCACCTTTGCAAGCTTTGCCCCAATTCGCTCGCGCAAGGAAAGCACAAGCCTTTGCGCAACTGAAGCCATGATGCGTTCTTGAACATAGGTCAAAATTGCGCTAAAGGCGTATATGCCCACCAGAATAAGCACAAATCCGCCAAGCGCCGTGAAGTCTATGTCAATAGGCCCAAGCCCCATAAGCGCAGGCGCAATGCCGGAGAAGATTTCGTTAATGGCGTCCGCAAATATGAGCGGCGCTCTGAGGTTGAGCATGACCCCGCCGACGGCAAATATGAAAGCAATGATGAGATGCCATTTTTGAGGCTTAAGCGCTGCTATCAGCCGCTTAAGCGTCTTTTTTGAGTCTTTGGCCTTTTCGGTGGACATGCCGTCGCCACTCATGTCCAGTATGTCATAGCCTGAATTGTTGTCTGAACTCATGCGCCTAACTCCTCCTCGCTCAGTTGTGAGCGTGCAATCTCTTGGTAGACCTCGCAGGTCTTGAGCAACTCATCATGTGAGCCAATCCCGACAATCTTGCCCTCGTCCAAGACGATAATCTGATCAGAATCGCGAATCGTACTGATGCGCTGGGCAATATTGATTACAATTGAAGATGCAGTGACCGCCTTCAAGGCCTTGCGCAAAGCCGCATCCGTCCGAAAATCGAGCGCAGAGAAGCTGTCGTCAAAGACAAAGACATCCGGCTTCTTCATCAGCATCCGGGCGATTGCCAAGCGCTGCCGCTGACCTCCCGAAAGGTTTCGGCCGCCTTGCTCTATGGTGGCGTCATAGCCGCGTTCCATCTCGCTGATAAAGCTGTGGGCCTGCGCCACCTCCGCAATTTGCTTCATGTCTTCTTCGCTTGCGCCCTCATTGCCGTGCCTCAAGTTTTCGGCCACAGTGCCGCTAAACAGGAACGCCCTTTGCGGAACGAAGCCGATTTTTTTTCGCAACTCCTCCTGTGGCAAGTCCTTAATATTGATGCCTTTGAATGTAATCTTGCCCCCGGAGGCGTCCAGCAGCCTGGGGATGAGCCTCGCAAGCGTGCTCTTGCCGGAGCCGGTGCCGCCGATTATTGCAGTAGTCGTGCCCTGCTTGCAAACGAAGCTCAAGTTCTGCAAAACGGGGTTCTCAGCATCTTGGTAAGAAAAGCTCACGTCTTTAAACTCAAGGCGCACTTTGCTTTCCTCGCTGAAGTGCTGCCCACCATCAGCTATTTCGGGCTTGAAGTCCAGCACTTCCCTGATTCTGGCAGCACAAACCTTGGCCCTCGGCAGCATGATGAGGGTGAAAACTGCCATCAGCAAGTACATCAGTATGTTCATCGAGTATTCAATTATAGCCGTGATGTCGCCGATTTGCATTTCTCCCGCCGCTATGCGGTTCCCGCCAAACCAGATGACCGAAATGATTGCCAAGTTCATGCCCAGCATGACAATAGGCATGAGCAGGGCAAAGAGTCGGTTGATTTTGATGTTCAGCGTTGCGACATTCTTAAATGCCTCATCCATGCGTTCTGTCTCCAGCTTTGTCCGGTTAAAGGCGCGGATAACCCTTATGCCGGAGAGGTACTGCCCGACTGTGTTGTTTATATTGTCGAGGCCCTCTTGGACTTTTTCAAACAATGGGAACACTGCCCTGGACAGCAGCGCCAGGACTATGATGAAAACGAGTGCGCTGATGAATATGATGAGCGCCATCAGCGGGTTTCTCGCAAATGCTAGGATAAGCCCGATAATCACCACAAATGGTGCGGGCAGCATCATGTCGAAAAACATCCCCAGCGTCGTTTGTAGCTGTTCAATGTCATTCGTCGCCCTTGTTATGAGCGAGGATGCGCTGAAATGCTTGAAGTCTTGGTAGGACAGCTCCTGCGTGTGGGCGAAGAGCTTTTTCCGGGTGTTCATTGCAAACCTGGTCGAGACCTCGGACGAGAAATATGTGCTGAGTATTGCGAAAGTGCCCGTGAGCACTGCCACACCAAGCATGAGCACTCCAGTGCGCCTGACATAGTCTAAGTCCCCCATTATGACGCCATTGTTAATGATGTTTGCCGTGAGTGTCGGCAAGTACAAAGTCCCCGCCATTTGCAGCGCGACGAAGAGCATCAATATAAACACCTTGAATTTGCCCAGCTGCGCCGATGTAAATAGTGTTAGCACAAGCTTTCTCCTTTTTGGTAGCATCTGGCAGGGCATCGCTGCGGCTGCCGGAAGTACCATTCTATCATAACAAGGGAGTGCTGTCACAAAAAGTTTACAAATAAAATTATTAAAGATGAATTCTTGAAAATCTTGAGCAATGAATATATAATGGGAAAATAATTTAGAATAATAAATAAAAGGGAGGCACTTTCGAAAATGGAATTTTTTGAACTTATTCATGCGCGGTACAGCTATCGGGGCGAATTTGAACCTACGCCCGTGCCAAGGGAGCATCTGGTGAAAATCTGCGAAGCAGGCATTCAAGCGCCAAGCGCGGGCAATTTGCAGAGCCAGCGGTTCTATGCTGTCACCAATCCTGAGATGCTGGGGAAAATCCGCGCGATTTTTGAGCACCCCGGCATTGCAACCGCTCCTGCGCTGGTGCTGCTGGTGTCCAAACTGCTCAAATTCGGCCCGAACGACAGCCCTTTTGAGCTTCAGGACTACGGCGCCGCAGCTCAGAATGTTTTGCTCGCCATCGCAGATTTGGGCTACACGACAGTCTGGACGGATGGGCAGACGAATTTTAGCCAAGAGTTCCAAGACAAAATCAAAGACATAGTGGAGCTGGATGAGGATGCAACGGTGCGCGCCGTGCTCCCCGTCGGAGTGCCTGCGGACAAGAGCGTGGGCAGGATGTTCCCGCGTAAGCCGTTTGAGGAGCTGACTAAGTTTTACGAATAGTTTGAAAATCGTCCGAATGTATGCAGGAGCGGCTGAAAGGCACGCTCCTGCGTTTGTTAAGACCTACTCGCTTGCACAGTTTATGTGCTTGCATCATAAGATTGCCGTATGTGCCCATGCTTTTATGCACCATAGGTTGTTGATTGCCAATAGGATTCGTGATATGCTGTAAAAAAATCAGTTATGGGGGAATTGAAATGAGCAATAACGCAACAGCGCAGGATCTGCCGCTTGCCATTGAGCCTGTTGACCGCGAATGGGGAGTTGGGATATCCAGCTTAACAGAAAATCCGTCCCCATTTTTGCGCATCAACAATATGCTAAAGCGCAACAAGGAAACGGACTCGACCGCTGACGCGCACCGCGCGCTGATAGTGACTGAGTGCTTTAAAAAATACGCCATGCACCCACAAAGTATTATATGGGCCCATGCGCTGCGCGAGGTGCTTGAGCGGGTGCCAATTGCGATTTGGCCCGATGAGCTTATTGTGGGGGAGCTTGCAGCCCCTCCGAATAGTGCGCCCATCTATCCTGAATTTTCAATGGACTGGCTGTGTGACGAGCTTACAAGCAGCCCATTTGAGGACAGGCGCAACGACCGCTATGTGATTGATGAAAGAACAAAAGCTGAGATACTGTCTATTCAAGAGTTTTGGAGGGGCAGGACCGTTTCGGAGGCGGTTCTTGCCCTATATACCGAGGAAGAGCGGAAGGGCTCGCACCTCGGAGCGGCAGTGCTTTTGGAAGGTCTTTATATCTATGCGGGCATCGGGCACGTCACGGCGAATTATGAAAAATTATTTAAAGTGGGGTTCGGCGGCATCCGCAAAGAAGTCGAGGGGCACCTTGCCAAGCTCGACCCAACAAACCCCAAGGACATGAAAAAACATGAATTCTACACAGCCGAGCTAATCATGCTAGATGGCGTAAAAGCGTATATGAGGCGCTATGGGGAGCTTGCCGCAAAGATGGCTGAGGCAGAGTCGCGCCCGGAGCGCAGGGGCGAGCTGCTGCGAGTGTCGTCAAATTGCCTGCATGTGGCAGAGGGCGCGCCGCGCGATTTTTGGGAGGCGATTCAGCTCTGGCATGTCGCAACCAATATGATTATCATAGAAACAAATGGCCATTCAGTTACATATGGCCGATTTGACAAGTTGTTTTACCCATTTTACAAGGCCGACATAGAGAGGGGCGCACTGACCCGGGAGTTTATGCAGGAGCTCATCGAGCACAGCTTCTTAAAGATGCACGAGCTGCGCAAGATACGTGACAAGAATGCGATTGTTTTTTCATCGGGCACGATTATGGGCGGAACGGCACTGGATGTCGGCGGCGTTGACGAGGACGGCAACGACATCACGAATGACTTGAGCTACATGGTGCTGGACGCCCATGCGCACACGCGCATACCGAACCCCTGGATGGGCGTCCGCTTGCACAAAAATTCACCGCCTGAATTTAAAACTAAGGTATTTAATGTCATCCGCATCGGCACGGGAGAGCCCAAGATTTTTAACGACGAGCCGATGATTCAGTCGCTCCTTAATTATGGAAGGTCGCTTCCCGATGCGCGCAACTATGTTGGCGTAGGGTGCGTGGAGCCGAGCGTCCCCGGCAAAAACTATGGCTGGCATGATTCCGGTTCTGTCAACCTGTCCAAGATAATGCAGTTGGCCATAAACGGAGGCAAGTGCATAGGCTGCTCCGAGCGGTGCGTGCAATATGCAATTTGCGCAGGCGCAGGAGGCAGGCTTGGGCCGGATACGGGGAGCATAGAGGCTTTTGAGAGCTTTGAGGAGGTTATGGAGTCATACGATAGGCAGATGAAATATTGGTGCGACATGCTTGTCTCGCTAATAAACAAGTGCGACATGGTGCATCA
>WQSH01000043.1 GCA_009787995.1 Oscillospiraceae bacterium | reverse complement strand
ATGGGTGCTTGTACGTTCGGAAAGTTTTGAAAACTACATCACTTGGCATCGTTGTCTCCCCCCTACATTTCTTAATTCTGTTTTGTGAAGCTGGAATAAGCATAGCAGAAAAAATTATGCTCTATGTGAAAAAAGTCCCGAATGGCTCTAAAATTTGCCGCAAACGGCTCGCTTTGTCCATTTGCGGCAAATTTGATACCACTTACGACAAATTCAGCCTTTTTGCTAGCACTTATGGTATGCTTATGCCATCATAAAACTAGAAAGGGGATACCATGAAAAAACAAAATACAAAGCATATTCTCAGCAGCATAACCGCAAAGCTCACGCGGCACGTAGCCGTGAAAGGTGCGGGGCTGGCAAGCTTATTTGGCATCTATCAGCCAAAAGTCCCAAAGAAGCTTGAAAGATAGCTAACGCAGGCGAAAACCGTCCGTGGAGGCACACCTTATAACCTTCATGGGCGGTCAATTTTAAGTGGCAGCACTGATTTCTACTTGAGGGAGGAAGGGCAATGTCAATACTCATTAGAAAAATAACCAATCGTTGGAGCAAGTCCGGAGTCATCGAGACGTCGGAAAAGGATGTTTATGAGTATGGTCTGGAACTGATACTGTTTTCGCTATTAAACCTTGCTATAATTTTTGCAACTGCGGCGGTTTTCGGGAGAGTGCCCGAGAGTATAGCTCTCATGCTGGCAATAGTTCCTATGCAAGCGTACGGTGGCGGGTATCACGCAAAAACACATTTTCGCTGCTTCTTGATAATGTACATAGGATGGTGGGCGACTATGCACGCCGTATTACCTATCTTTGAGGCTTTTGCAGCCACAGCGACTGGCATTGCTGCCATATTGATAATTTTTGCAGTTGCTCCCGTTTCACATGTGAATGTTGGAATGAGCAGCGAACACCGATTACGGCTTCGCTTTTTCGTACGCATGGCAGCACTTACTGTCTTTCTGGCAGCTGCTACCCTGACATGGCTCATAGCCGGTGGCACACGCTTTGGCATTACACTGTTCGTAGGTCTTGGAATCGCAGCTTTCTCTATGCTGATTGCACATACAAAAAACTTGATTAAGCCGAGGGTGCAGATGCGATAGAATATGGTATAGGCTTCACAGAGGCCACAACGCATGATATACTGACGTTCCAACCTAATTAATACTAACGACTAAGGGGTTGATTACTTTGCAAATCGCCATATGCGAAGACGAGATAAACATGCAAAAACGCATTTATGAGTTTATTGAGGATTGGTCTAAAACGCGGAAGGTAAATGTTGATATATGCTGCTATGAAAGTGCGGAGGCATTTTTGATGGCATGGCCGGAATTGCAGTTTGACCTTGCATTTCTCGATATTCAGATGAAGGCTATGAGCGGAATCGAGTTGGCGAATTGCATCCGCAAGGACGACGCAAATATACAGATTGTGTTTGTGACGAGCTTCAAGCAATATGTGCTTAAAGGCTATGATGTCAATGCCCTGCACTATCTCATCAAACCTGTGTCTCCTTCAAAGCTGATGCCCGTATTGGATAAAGCTCATGTGATTTGGAGGGCGCATCAAGACTCATTTATGCTTGTCCCCGATGGCGAAGGGCAGCAAAAGCTCGCCCTTGGCGACATAACGCACATCGCTATTTCATCGCACACTGCGCGCATCCACACGGATGAGAGAGCCTTTGATGTTCGAAAAACAATGAGCGAACTTACGGCGGCGCTTCCAAGCTATTTTGTCAGGGTACACCGCTCATACATAGTCAACCTGTTCAAAGTTGACTGCATGTACAAGGACTCTCTGATTCTTTCCAGTGGAGAAAAGCTGCCAATCAGCCGAAAAAGCTCCAAAGCTGCAAATGATGCTTTTTTGCACCTTAGTGTTGGGATTTAGCATATGGCGCTTGAGTGGATTGTTATAGAAGTTTTTGCTGTGGCTGTAGAAAACCTCGCATTTGTGTACTTCTTAAGCAGAAGGTTCGTTTCAAAGCGCGATACTATACTTCCTGGCATAGCAGTATGGCTGGCACTGTCTGCGTTCGGGCTGACTTCAGTGTTCTTAGGATTTCCCATCGGCATTTATGAAGCAGCGGTAGTCGTTTTTATGCTGTCATACCTATGCTATTCAAAGCAAGGGGGACTGCTTCCTAAAGTTCTTAACTTAGTATTCCTGCTTGCTTTATTTGCAGTCACCACACTAATAGGGGCAGGCATCGCTTCAGTTCTGACAAATAGCGACGTAGCACACACAATCTTGTATCAAGACGTTACCCGGCTTCTTGCCATCATCATAGTAAAGACGCTGCAAGTTTTGTCTTGCTTCGTATTTGCAAGAAAACGCCTTAGCATCCAGGCGTTCAAGAGAAAATCTACAATTTTATTTTCTTTGATGATAGTTTTGCTCTTCGCCTGCCTAGTGATAATCTTTGCTAATGTCCATGGCTTTGATTACAACTTGAACAGGGCTTTTTTGTGGCTCTCCGTAGTTCTGTTGGCGATTCTGCTCTCTGCACTCCTGCTTCACGAAATTCTTACCCGAGAGGAGGCCAATGGCATAAGACTATGGACGGAGCTTCAACGTTTTGAAATGGAAAGTGACCACTACAAAGAGATAAATGCCACACATCAGGAAATCCGCGTATGGCGGCATGAGTACAGCAACAACCTAATTGCTCTGCAAATGCTGCTTGAAAAAGGAAGTAAAGACGATGCGCTTAGGTTTCTCAGGACGATGAGGCCTATAGTCGATCGCAGGGCTGAGATTTTGAATACAGGCAACTTGGTGCTTGATGCAGTTGCCAGCTCGAAGCTATGGTTTGCAAGTTCGCAAGGCATTGAAGTCAATATTCAGGCTGTATACCCGGAAAGCAACCATGTCGAAGATAACGACTTATGCGCAATTGTGGGGAATTTGCTTGACAATGCGATAGAGGCGTGCATTCACATGGGCGACGATGCTAGGAAATTCATCGATTTTTCGTTGTTGATAAGGGGTAAGAACCTAGCTATATCAATATGCAACAGCTATAGTGGAGAGATTATTGCCATTGGAAAGCGCTATGTAACCAACAAGGACGCACACTTTCACGGCATTGGCCTGGGGCACGTGGATTCGGTAGTTAGCAAATATAATGGGCACGTGTTGCGGAAACACGCTAATGGGGTCTTTGAAACGTACATACTGATTCCTATGCTCACTGTTTAAAGCATGTTTGGGGGGAGGAGCCGCGCCGGAATGGCTCGGCTCCTGAGTTTAGATGTGTTGAATTGGATTAGGCAGGTGCACCTGGTTCATATCTTACAATATTCACAAGCGCAATAGTGCCTGCGATGAAGGCAAGCAGCAATGCAATCGCTGTAATCTGAATCACAACTTCAACGTCCAAGCTGACATTAATTTCAGACAGGCGTTCGCCTTCGGGTGCATTCATGGGCCCCATAACGAGGCGTCTCATAAACTCATCCGGCCCAACCGGCACTGGGTGCGCTGCGCTTTCAGCAATTTCAACTTGCTGCCGCAGAAGGTTGTCCGCAACCGGCTGTGCAACCATAGTTCCCGCTGCAATACCCAAGCCTAAACATATCGCCGTCAGCACCACAATCTCATATATAGAGCTTCTTGCAACCTTTCCTTTCTTTATCCCACCTGCAAGCAAAGTTCCGATTTCATATTTGCGTTTGCGGATGGATATGCTTGATAATATAACAAGTATAATTGCCCCCAAAACCAGCACAACAATCACAAAAGTAAATAATACAGAGCGCAGCCCCTCCAATGGTTCCACGGTTGCATTGAATGCGGTTTCGCTTGTATACAGTAGAAACAGGTCATCCAGCCCCTTCTCCCGCAATTCCGCCTCGAAATAGGGCAGATGCGCAGGAGTGCGCAGATAGTACACCGGGCTTAGCGTTATAACTCTAAAAGCGCGCGAATCTGGGTGACCCGCCGCCGAATCTAGCAGAGTGTCCGCAGTTGTAAGTATCTCATTCTTGCGATTAAGTTGAGGGTTGGTTTCAATGGTAATAGCAAAACCTGCCGGCACCTCTATCTCTGTATTGTCATAGAAAATTCCGCTTATGGTCAGAGTGACCGGCACAAGCAGTGGCACATCTTCGTTTTGCATCCTGCTGTAAGCAGTCACTGTAATTATGTCCCCGATAACAAACCCGTTTAGCTCTGCCAATTCCTGGCTAATCATCGCTTCTCCAGCTATCTGCGGCATCCGGCCGTCAAAAAGCACACGTTCCCCTGTCTCAAATTCATCCCACACGCCGCCCAGGACACGGAATTTTGGCATAATCTCAATATCGGGTAGGGGGGCTAAATGTGCCGTCTCAAGCAGGGCCGCTTCACCAATGGCTTCTATGTCATTGCTACCTCCGAACATCATTGTCGTAATCTCGTAGCGATAAAGGTATTCTGATTGAGCAAAGGCGACAACTTGCTCAGGAGGAAGTATCACAGCAGGGGTCACAGGTGTCCCATGTGGAATGTTGTACCTAGCACGACTTGCCGCAACGTCGCGCACAATCCTAGCCTGACTTTCACCCTGGGCACGGTAATCGGCAATAGCAGAAGATGCGGTGCTTCTTATGGTAAGAGCTGTAGTCGCCGCTGCGACAATAGCAGTCAAAACAAGTACAAAGATTACGTTCCTAACTTTGTTACGAGCAATGCTCTTCAGAGCGCCTAATAAATACATGTTGTCCTCCAATCCAAAAATTCTTCTCGATTTCTTACATTCTGCTTTGTTAAGCTGAAATAAGCATAGCAGAAAAACTATGCCGTGTGTAAAAAAGTCCCCAAATGGTGTTAAATTTGGCGCAAATGGTTCATCTTGCCCATTCACGCCAAATTTGCTGCCTTCCAGGCTCTAATGCGGGGATTCGTGCCGACTCAGGGCATAATGGGAAAGGGATTTGCGGTTGTTGGCCCGCACCCTATATATGAGACATTTCAGCGCCTCAAATGTATAATTCAGCAGCTATGCATTGCCTGGTGGGAAAGAATCGCCTATTCTTATGAACAGTACAAACAGCTCATAAGAAAGGAATTGCAAAGAATGAAAAAGACTATAATCTTGCTGTTAAGCATAGCTGCGCTCGCTACACTGTATGCCTGTTCGCCCGGCGGCGATGATTTAGCGTTAATTGAAAACCCTTACCCACAGGAAGAAGCGGCAGAGCCAAGCGGCGCAGCCGAAGCACCAAGCGAACCCGAGCCCGAGATGGGGCAGCCTGAAACGGTAGCCGTTGTTGACCTAGCACTACTTGCCCGGGATGACTTTTTGTACGACTTCGATTACATGATGCTTATTTTAGAGGAAAATTTTCCGATGTTTGGCGTGGTCTACAGGAAGTTGGGTGTGGATTTGCAGGAGAAAGCAGCGCTGACGAGAGCTGCCATAGCCAACGAACCGGACGACATCGGCGTGCATGGATTCTTTGATATTATGCAAGAGCATTTTTTCAGCCACGCTGCAGGGATTGGTTTTTTGGCATTGCTCACCGAAACGACTTTCCTTTGCACGCTTGTCCCTTGGATAGGCGCTGACGAAACTGGCATTCGTGCAAGCGGACCGAACGCAGGTGCATTTTTCGAAGCGTTTTCGCGCCCTGAGAGCGTTGCGTTTTATGGGGAATTTATGTACATGGGGAGGGTGCATGTCGATTTGATGGAGCTGGCGGAAGCTCTCGCAGAGGATGGCGACGAAGTCCTGCGTGCGGAGATACTGGATGGTGGCAAGGTTGCTTACATAAGGATTCCGTCTGCGCTGGGCAGGGGTGCACACATTGAGTACATTCGGCAGTTCATGGAGGGACTGTATGATGCCGAACATTTGATTTTGGATTTTCGGGGTGTTCGGGGCGAAGCTTTTGGGCACATCAACCCTTGGATGATTTTTCAACACAACTTCTACCTTCCACATCTGTCTGAACCAATTGACAATCGGCAGTTCCTGTTTTTGCGCTCTGGACAGCACAGCGCACATGCCAGGGAAGTTTTTGACATGATACCAGTTGCAGTGCCTGTCGAGCTTGGCGAGTGGGATTTTCCTTGCCTAAATGAATCTGATTCGGAGCTATTTGGGCATGCCTTCTCATTCAATGTCGTCACACGGCCTCCAGCTCCGGAAGCGCAGAGCGTAGCGTTTGACGGAAATATATGGTTATTGATAGACGACAATAGGGAGGCAGTGGTAGAGAGCATCGCATGGTTTGCAAAGCTCTCCGAAAAATTCATACTCGTAGGTGAAGCAGTCGGGGCGCGCGGCTCCACCGAAGCTCAGGGGACGAGCCTCTCCTACGCATCCATGCCCAACTCAGGCATTATACTCAGATACTCCCCAATATACGTCACTGACCAATATGGCCGCAATTTGGAGGAAATCGGAATCATGCCGCACCACTTCAACCGTGATGGCATGGATGCGTTCGAAACAACCCTGGCGCTGATAGCCGAGGGGGCTTATCAGGACTGATAATGCCGCTGTATCAGACAGGGGAAGGAAGCCATCCAAGGAAAATGGGGAGGTTTTGTGATGCGTGATTTTGGAAGGATTGCTCAGACTGCTTTAGCTTTGGTGATGATTGCGGTCGGCATAACATTTCCCTCAGCTTGTATGCAAAGCGAGCCCGACGGCCCTGGCCAGCCGTACCATGTCAAACCGTCTACGTACGTGGATGTTGGCATGGAAAATGAACAGGAATGTTATGAATTGCGTGAACGCAAGCGGCGCTGGACGCACGACATCAACCAGTTCCGCGAGCATTTGTCAAGGCATCCGAAGTTCACGGATGTATCCGTCATGGATTTGCCGGCAAACATAGAAATAGGCAGAGCCATCGGCGAAAGTATTTCTGTTTTGCTTGGCGAAGTGCCATACTTGAGCGATTTTGAGATGAAGGTCGGGCTGCAGCACGCTCTCGCCATTCTAAGGGATAACCACACAAGGGTCGTAGGGTTTGTTACACCAGAGCTGTATCCTCTCCATTTTAGATGGCTTGCTGATGGATTCTATCTCATCCAGAGCCACGAGAGGTATGCAGCTGGGCTTAACCACAGGCTTGATGCAATTAACGGAGTGCCCTTGGAGCGCATCTTTCATAGGTTTAAACATTTTGAAGGTGCGGAAAACATCTATGATACCAGAGCTGCATTTGCAACCACCATCAATTCGCCGATGATTATTGATGCGCTTGGGCTTTCGGGAGAACGAAAAACGGTATTCACGTTTGTGGATGGGTATGGCGGCAGGCTTGATGTAATCCCTTCAGGAACGTACAGCAGGGATGTCGAGCGTCTTGACAGGTCTCTGGTCTTTGAGTCGGTAGAACTGGTAAATGCGCACATGGAGGGAGAATTGCCGTTGTTCCTTCGAAATCAAGACAAGATGCACTGGCATGCCTTTCTGGAGGATAGCGGGATTTTGTACATGCGGTTCAACGGCTATGGGCCGGATATTGATTTGGAGACAGGTCAAATGTACGCTTTTGAAAACGATGTGAGGGCTGTATTCGACGAGGCCGATGTCGAGGCCGTGGTAATAGATGCGCGTGATAACATTGGCGGAAGCCATATGCACCAACATCTATTCCGCTTCCTCGCAGAGAATGCGCCGCTCGGCAAGTTCTTTCATTTTATAAACGAGAGTTCATATTCGGCAGCCTTGGACGCCGCTGCGCACCTCAGCAGATTGGGTGCAACCATTGTGGGACAGCCGTCAGGCCAGGGCTTGGAGTTTTACGCCTTCAGAGATATAGGCCACGATTGGAGCGGGGCGTTCTTTACGACCCTGCAATACTCCGGCTTTGATGTGTTTGTGGCTAATATGGTTTTCTCAATCCGTGAGCGGCATGGGATTGAGTCCGACGACAATGTGTTTCGCCCGCATGTGCTCATAGAGCATACCATCGATGATTGGGTCAACAACAGAGACCCATTGCTTGAATATGTCCTTGAGTTGCTTGGACGTGATTAAAATATTAAATAGAATCCGGGCAGTTCATAATTGTTGGGGAGCCTGTAGGGGGGGAGAGGCTGCGCTGGAGATTGCGCTGGCGCTGATAGCCGAGGGCCGTTATTAGGGTTGGCGCCTATGCAGATGGACTGCGAATCATCAGATTTCCCTTGCAATAGCAATATTCACACGCTATAATTGCAGTAATCGGATAGCTTGAAACGTTTATGAAAGGGAAAGGCAACGATGAGTAAACTAGCAAAGATCCGCTATGTTGGATTTCTACTCAGGCCGTATTGGAAATACGGAAGGCTTTACATGGTTGTTAGCATCGTTATGGCGGCAGTGTTTTCGCCTTTGTCGTCCGTGCTCACCGCATTGCTGCCGGAGTCGGCGATCAATGCGGTGATGGAACATAGGCCCACTTCCGAAATAATCGCGACCGTTGCGCTCTTTACGCTGGGCATAGCAATAGTCGCAGTAGTGCAAAGCTTCATTCAGCAAACATATTCTACCATCGCCCAAATTAAAATACAGACTAAAATTGAATATGAAATCAACTACAAGGCGTTGCACACGGATTTTAAGTACTACGACAGTCCAGAGTTTTTTAACAATTTTTCATTTGCCCAGCAGAGTTATACAAACTATGCATCTCAAGCGCAGTGGGTTGTCCCCCAACTGATACAATCAATAGTGACAGCCCTAGCCATGGGCGCAATCATTGCGCAGGCCGGGCCGGTGCTGCTGGTAGTCACGCTCGTGTTTATTGCATTACAAACCGCTTTGACGTTGCCCACCACAAAGCTGAGCCTCGAACTATCTATGAGTATGAACGAGCTTTCCCGCCCGCTAAGCTATGTCACGCGAGTTATACAACAAAAGGAAAATGCCGCAGAGATGCGCTCGTCGAGGGCGGGCGAAAAGCTGCTGCAAAATTATAGCGATGTTTATGACAATTACCTGTCAGTGTTTTTCAAGTATATCCTTAAAACGTTAAAATTTAACATACCAAACCAGTTCTTGATGCCCATACAGACCTCTGTTGTGCTCCTGTTTATCATCATTTTCGTAATTGATGGAGATACGTCGAGAATAGGGATGTACGCCAGCTTGACATTAGCCACCGGCACGCTGGCAGCTAATATCAGCATTTTCTTCAACACTTTCGCCCAGCTCTTTGAATACACGGTGTATGGCGAAAGAATTGCGAAGGTTTTCGAAACTAAGAGCGTCATAGAGCCTGCCCCGGCGCCGCCCGATGCTGTCCCAGCGCCGGACGGGCAGTATAGCGTCGAATTTAAGGATATGTCTTTTGGATATGAGGGCGCGAAATTTGGCATTGAGGGTCTGAACCTGGCAATTCCGGCAGGCGGGCGCATAGCGATTGTCGGGGAAAACGGTGCGGGAAAGAGCACGCTGACGAAGTTGCTGCTCAGGCTTTATGATGTTGACAGCGGCTCGGTGATGATAAATGGGCGAGACATTCGCGAATATGACATCCATGCGCTGCGCAGAAAAATCGGCATCGCATATCAGGACGTCCGGGTGCTTGCGATGAGCCTGCGAGCAAACCTAACGGCGTACAATGATGCGACGGACGAACAGCTGAGCGAGATTATGGCAAAGCTAGGGCTTGAAGAGGTCTTGGACAAAATAGGCGGGGATTTCGACACGATGGTGTCGCGGGAATTCACTGAGGACGGTGCAGTGCTGTCCGGCGGAGAAGCACAGCGCATAGCGATTGCGCGGCTGTTCACCGGCCCATTTGGACTGCTGCTGCTAGACGAGCCGAGCAGCGCCCTTGACCCGCTTGCCGAATACAACCTTATGAAGCTGATACTGGACAAGGCAAATACCGCAACAACTATTATGGTCGCCCACAGGCTGAGCACTGTAAGGGATTTTGATGTAATCTATCACATAGAAAACGGCAAAGTCATCGAAACTGGGACGCATGATGAGCTAATGGACGCCAAGGGGAAGTACTATCTAATGTTCACGAGGCAAGCGGAGAACTATCAGGTAGAAGAACAGCCACTGTAGTCAGCTTGTGGGAGCGTATCCTTTCTGGCGTAATGTCCTCTACTGAGTCCATTATTCGATGAAATTATTAATGCGGCACAACCACCATCTTGCCGCTGATTTCGTGTATGCCTACGGCTATCTGGTATACAGCCTCGATGCTTTCGCTTGTTATGACATCCTTGCCGCCATGGGCAAATATGTGGTTGTCCTTTACTAGCATGAACTTCTCGCAGTGCCTCAGCGCCAAATTTACGTCATGAATTACAATCACGGCCGAAATGCCATTTTTGCGGCATGATTGAGTGACCAGCGAAAGCATCTCATGCTGATTCCGGAGGTCGAGATTGCTGGTCGGCTCATCCAGCAGCAGCACCCTTGGCTGCTGCGCCAAAGCCCTCGCCAGCACAACCTTCTGCTGCTCTCCCCCGCTTAACTCGTCCACGTAGCGGACAGCCATCTCCCCAAGGCTCATTTGCTCAATTACATCCTCTACAATTTTAATATCCTCCTTGCCAACGCCCCACTTGATGTACGGCTTGCGCCCAAGCATCACCATGTCGTAGACAGTCAGCCTGCTTTGTGGCGCACCCTGCTCCACAAAAGCCATGCTCCTTGCGATATGATGGTGCGGTAGGCGCAAAATATTCTTGCCCCCATCAATGTATACAGTCCCCTTTTGCGGGGATAAAATCCGATTTAGGCATTTGAGCATCGTGCTCTTGCCGGCGCCATTGTTGCCGAGCACGGCGAGGCATTCGCCAGGCAAAGCATCGAACGCAATGCCCCGCAAAACTTGAAAGGACGCGCCATATTGGAAATCCAAATCTCTGACAGTCATCACCGCTTTTTGCTCCCCCTAAAAAGTAAATAAAGAAACAAAGGCGCACCCGCAAAGGACGTAATTGCGCCTATCGGCAATATGATGGGGGAAATAATCATCCTAGCCGCCAAATCTCCCAACACCAGCAAAATTGCGCCCATGATGGCGGAGCCAGGCAGTAAGTAGACATGATTATTGCCGACCAAACGCCGGACAGTATGGGGGGCTATCAGCCCGATAAAGTTGATAATGCCCAGAAATGACACAATCACGGCGGCAGTAAGCGAACAAAGTACCATATTCACAATGCGCACGCGGCTGACATTGACGCCGAGGCTGACAGCTGTGTGCTCTCCGCTTTCCAGTGCGTTTAAGTCCCATCTGGTCAGCAGGAAGTACAAGGTGGACGGCAATGCCACAAACGCCATAAGCCTTATTTCTCCCCAACCTGCGCGCCCAAGGTCTCCGAATGTCCAGAACACCACCGCCGCCAATTGGACATCTGTGGCAAAAAACTGTATCAGCGCCGAAGCTCCTGAAAACATTGCGCCGAGAGCCACCCCCGCCAGCACAATCGCCTCGGGCGTGAGCTTGGTGAATCGGGATATTGCCAGAATTACGACAGAAACGCCCATGCTGAAGACAAAGGCAAACAGGCTGATTACCAGCGGGTTTGTCATTTGCGCAGTTGGGGCGGCGCCTGCGCCTGCGCCCGCCCCCAGCACGACAATTGCGAAAGCCGCACCGAACGAAGCGCCCTGCGAAATGCCCAGCGTGGTGGCCGATGCCAGCGGGTTGGCCAAAACCGCCTGCAGCACGCACCCCGCAATGCCAAGCCCCAAGCCGCCGATTATGGCGGTAAGCACGCGGGGCAAACGTATATTCTGGACAATGATGTTGAGGCTTTGATTCTCAGACTGCCCAAAGGCAGCACGGGCAATTTCCGACAGCGGCGCTTCATATGATCCAAAGCGCAACGCAATGAGGGCCGTCAGCATAAGTGCGGCAAACAGCAAGAGCAGAGCCAGCATATTTCGAGCCTTATGCCGCTGATAGCTGTGCAATTGCCGAGCTTCGGCCTGCTTGTACCTACTCACCCAGCCTCATTTCCCGAAATTCCAAGCCGCTTTCAGCCAGCGTCTGATAAAAGCTCGTGCCCAGCATCATTTCAAAAATTTCGTCAGCCTTGGCTATGGGGTCTACATCCGCAAACTGCTCAGGGAAAACAACCGCACCGACCCAGTAAGCATTGATAAGCGCCATTTCCCAGTTGACCCCCGTAAATCGAAAAGAAATCTGTGAGTACAGTCTGCCCTCCCTGACAGCGGTAAGGGCATTAAAAAAATCGGGCATATTTGCATAGCTTTCATTTATAAGGGCCATGCCGTTGAAGTCGATGAATATAATGTCGGGGTCCCACATCAAGACCTGCTCCAAGTCAATGTTGAAGTGTCCTGACTGCCCGACCTCATCTGCCAGGTTTCTTGCGCCGACAGCCGAAAATGGGAAAAACCCTGCCTCAGTCCCATCCAAGCCGTGGCTGCCCATGAAATTCACGCCCCCGACATAGACAGTGGGTTTGTCTCCCTCTTCTATATTACTGACCCTGTCGCTCAAGTCCTCGTTTAGCCCGCTGAGCCAGGCAATCAGCTCATCAGCCCTCCCTTGCCTTTCATACACTTCGCCCAATAGCTCAAATACCCTAAAGCTCGTCTCATCGAATATGTTGTCAACAAATGTGATAGTGACGACGGGTATATTCACCGTTTCCTGAAGTGCGTCGGCGTTCTCTGCGCTCATGTTCGCTATTATGACGTCGGGCATGAGCCTGACAATCTCTTCCTCGTAGGGAGTGCTTCCACTGCCAATGATTGGCAATGATGAAAATAACTCGCTGTTTACATATGCAAATGGTTTTGCGACGGGCGCCCCAACCTCGTTTGCCAGCACCCCAACGACAAGGTCCAGCGCCTTCATATAAGTGGTGAAGCGCAGTGCCCCTGCTCCTATGCAAATTATAGATTCTATATTTGCGGGTATTTCTACTATGCGGTCGTTTAAATCCTTAACGAAACGAGCATCAGGAACCTCCGCGGCCTCGGGTGCGGCAGTAGATGTTGAGCCGGCGTCCGCATTGGAGCTTGCATCGGTGGCTGCGGAGCGTTCCGTGGTGGATGTAGCCGGAGCCTGCGGCTCTGCGGGTGCACAGCCCACAAGCAAAATCATAAAAGCAACTGCGCAGATACCAAATTTCTTCATTTTCATTTTACCCTCTCAATCAATCTGTGTTATGATATGGAAAATAGGGGGCGGATTGCAACCTCGCAGACGACTGATAAACTCCCCAGCCTATCACCAGCCTCTCTCATACCCTCCATAGCAGTCCATGCACACTTTCTTGCCTTGCTGAATGCGGATTTTCTGCTCAGACGCAGACTCGCCGCATAGCTCGCATTGTTCTGATGTGAAAATCCTGGCATACTCAGGCTGGCTCATGGAGACCTCCTTGCAGTCGAACAGCTCGTCTGCGGGTGCATTTAGGACATATTCCTGGTATTGCTTGCGTTCCATTGCGTTGTTTCCGCTTTTAAGGTAAAATCTCATCGCTTTCCCCGAGCTGCGGTCTATGAACGTAAACGCCTGTTTACCCGTCCCTCTGTAAATGAGGTTTCCCTTCCCCAATGTGCATCCCAGCAACGCCTGAACTGCGTCTACCCCGCAGGCATCGTTTTCTGTAATGCAAACCAGCTCTTCATCAACAGACAAGCCTATGCCCATCTTTTCTTCCGCCGCCTCACAAGCTTTAACCCCTATGGCAAGCCCGGGGCATTCGTGCCTGTGAAACGCTTTTGCTTTCTCCCATTTTTCGTTAATCATGCCATCACTTCTCCATTTTAAAATTATTTAGCATGGCTTTAATTATAAGAGTTAATTCTGCTCCCAGCAAGCTCCCCGGGGGGATATAAATTCGCAAGACTATGGAGGGTCATAATGAAAGAGCACGATAGCGCCCACGTGGATGCAAAGCATAGTCACACTGAAGGGCCGCACCATTCGCATACGCACACAAAATCGGTGCTTAACCGCCTTTCCCGCGCGATTGGGCATTTGACCGCCGTGCGGGGCATGGTCGAGGAGGGGCGGGATTGCACCGAGGTGCTGATGCAATTGGCAGCGGTACGTTCTGCGATAAACAAAACCAGCGAGGTCATTTTGAAAGACCATCTCGACCACTGCATTGTAGATGCAATCCACAGCGGCGACATGGATGCAATCAAGGAGCTAAACAGGGCGATAGAGTTGATTATGAAGGGCTAAAAACTCTTGATTTATTTCGCCATTGCTGGTATCATTGGCGTAACAAAATCGAAAGTGAGGAATCTTATTTGATGAATATCCTAATAAAGGATATACTTGCACTCTTGCCCGAGGGCTTTCAGACATGCTCCGTGTATATCAGCGGCAGCACCATTGCTTCTATCTCTGCTGTGCCAGACGGATTTAAACCGGACAAGACAATAAACGGCAAAGGAAAAATGCTGATACCTGGACTTGTGAATGCTCACACGCACGCCTCTATGACAGTCCTCCGCAACTGTGCCGACGACCTGCTCTTTAACGACTGGCTGTTCGGCAGAGTCATGCCGCTTGAGGACAAGCTGACCGGCGCGGACTGCCATTGGGGCGCTAAGCTTGCGATTATGGAAATGCTTCGCACCGGGACCACCTCTTTCATCGACATGTATTATTTCATTGACGACCTAGCTCAGGCCGTTCAAGACACAGGCATCCGAGCCGTATTGTCTCGCGGGCTGGTTGGCGGCTCTGACGACCCAAAGGCAGGAGCCCAGCGCATGAAAGAAGCCCTCGATGCAGTAGACAAATGGAAAAACATCGACAACCTAAGCTTCATGCTGGCCCCACATGCGCCATACACCTGCGACGAAGGTTTCCAGCGTGAGATAGCAGCTGAAGCAAAGCGTCAGAATCTTGCGATAAACACCCATATATCCGAAAGCCTGAACGAAATCGAAACGATTCGGGAAAGTTATGGCTGCACTCCAATTGAGCTTTGCGACAGGGCAGGCCTGCTAACAGACACAACCGTTGCGGCGCACTGCGTACATCTCACCGACGGCGACATTAAAATCCTTGCGGATAGAGGCGTTTTTGTCGTGACGAACCCCGTCAGCAACCTCAAGCTCGCAAACGGCGTCGCCCCAGTTCCAAAAATGCTGGAGGCAGGCGTCAAGGTCGCCCTCGGCACAGACGGAGCTGCCAGCAACAATACACTAAACATGTTCCGCGAGCTATCAATGCTGACGCTGATCCACAAAGGCGTAAATCATAATGCGCAAGCAGTCACGGCCTCGGAAGGCATAGCGATTGCAACCAAAAACGGCGCTTTGGCGATGGGCAGGTCGGATTTGGGCGAGATAAAGCCTGGGAACACCGCCGACTTAGCAATACTCGACCTCGACCGCCCAAACATGCAGCCCAACAACAACCCTGCGGCGGCTCTTGCCTATTCCGCATACGGCACCGAAGTCGAAACAGTAATCGTCGGCGGGCGCATTCTCATGGAAAACAACGAGTTTCTTACTATAGACGCTGAAAAAGCAGTCTACGAAGTTTCTAAGATATGTGAAAGGATTGGTACCAAATGAAATTGAGCGCAAAAACAGCCGGAAACGACCTTACCTTTGCCAGCAATGCAAACACTGCTTCTCAGGAGACGACCATTCATAAAAGTGTGGTGCGTGATTTGTCGCTTGCACCTTCTGGAGAGCAGAAAATAGCTTGGGCATGGCGCAACATGCCCCTCTTGCGCGCTATAAAAGAGGATTTTGAAAAGACCCGCCCATTCGAGGGCATGAGAATTACGCTCTCCGTGCATATGGAAGCGAAAACAGCCTGCCTGTGCCGCACGCTTGCAGCAGGAGGCGCAGAGATGTATGCGACCGGGTGCAACCCATTGTCGACGCAAGACGACGTGGCGGCTGCCCTCGCCGCAGGCGGAATGTCGGTATATGCCGTACATGCCACATCCTCCGAAGAATACGAACGCCATTTGACCATGGCTTTGGAATCCGGACCCAACATCATAATTGACGATGGCGGCGATTTAATAAATATCATGCACACAAAGCTCCAGCACCTCATCCCGGGCGTTTACGGCGGCTGCGAAGAAACTACGACGGGCATAAAGCGCCTTTACTCCATGGCGGCGGAAAAATCGCTCAAGTTCCCAATGATTTCCGTCAACGACGCACAATGCAAATACCTGTTCGACAACAGATATGGCACGGGCCAGTCGGTCTGGGACGGCATTAACCGCACCACAAACCTCGTCGTCGCAGGAAAAACTGTCGTAGTCGCAGGCTATGGCTGGTGCGGCAAGGGCATAGCGATGCGAGCCAAGGGCTTTGGCGCAAAGGTCGTTATCACCGAAATCGACCCTGTCAAAGCGCTGGAGGCTATGATGGACGGCTATGAGGTCAAGGCCATGGACGACGCAGTGCCGCTCGGGGATTTGTTCATAACGGCGACAGGTTGCACAGATGTTGTCACCGAACGTCACTTTAGCAAACTAAAAGACGGCGCAATCCTCTGCAACGCCGGCCACTTCAATGTTGAGGTCGATGTCGCTTGGCTGGACAAAAACACCGAAGGCCGCGAACACAAACCCAACATCATGGGATATAAGCTGGGCAATGGTAATACGATATTTGTCATTGCAGAGGGTCGCCTCGTAAACCTCGCATCCGGCGATGGCCACCCTGTCGAAATCATGGATATGAGCTTCGCCATTCAGGCTCTCTCTTCCCAATTCCTAGCAACGAATTACAAAACCCTCTCTCCAGGCGTCATACCCGTCCCAATGGACATCGACAACGAAGTCGCATGGAAAAAACTTGCGGCAAGCGGCTTGTCGATAGACAAGTTAACCAAGGAACAAAGCAAGTACCTATCCAGTTGGGAGATGCACTGATTATGCCCACGCAAAAAAAAATCATGCTTGTATTCGGCACTAGGCCGGAGGCAATCAAAATGTGCCCGCTCGTCCTCGAAATGAGGCAGCGGGCGCAATTCCGCACAATCGTTTGCGTCACGGGCCAGCACCGTGAGATGCTCGACACGGTGCTTGAGGCATTTGCTGTCACGCCCGACCACGACCTATCGATAATGGGCAGCGAGCAGACTCTTTTTGACGTAACGCAAAAAGCCATGATGGGCATGCGAGACGTCCTTTTGAGCGAAAAGCCGGACATAGTCCTAGTGCACGGCGACACAACAACCACCTATGCAGCGGCGCTCGCCTGCTTTTACTTGGATATAGCCATAGGCCATGTAGAGGCGGGCCTGCGGACATACAACCTCCGCTCCCCTTTCCCCGAGGAGTTCTACCGCCAGTCAGTCGGCATCATAGC
>WQSH01000042.1 GCA_009787995.1 Oscillospiraceae bacterium | reverse complement strand
AACCTAGTATTAGGCATTGAGAAGCCTGTGCGCTCATCGTAGAGAGGGAATTCCGGCTACTGCTACGGAACTGACCGAGCGTAGAGGAGTGTGCAGGCTTCCCAATGCCGGACTGATAGCAGGCACTGAATAGCACGCCCACAAACATATACTACACACATAGGCCGAAGGTGTCAATGACAGTTTTCGGAGGTGCTCGGTCGGAGGTGCTCGGCTTATGTTTGGTACGGATTTTTCACTCCATATACTCCCCTAATTCTTCAAGCGGGGCATCAAAATCATCAGCAATCCACATTTTCCCTCTGCCTGAACCAATGCTGTCAGTGGGGGTTGTCATAATTTCTTAAGAATTATACTCGATTTCCTGTAAGAATTTAGTCATATCATAGTCATGCAGCAGCGGAAAGGTTGTGATATACTTGGGGAGCGAGTGAAAAATGGAGGCAAGCTTTATGACTGACATATTGATATGCGACGACGACAAAGAAATCGCAGCCGCTATAGCGGTCTACCTTGAGAATGAAGGCTATGTGACCCATCAGGCCCATAGTGGAAAGGAAGCCCTGGCGGCGCTCGATGGAAAGGACATAAAGCTGATTATTATGGATGTTATGATGCCGGAGCTGGATGGGCTTATGGCGACGATGGAAATACGCAAGAGCCTCAACATACCGATTATCATGCTCTCGGCAAAAAGCGAGGATACCGACAAGATAATGGGCTTGTCGGTCGGGGCGGACGACTATGTGACAAAACCATTCAACCCGCTAGAGCTTATCGCCAGGGTAAGGAGCCAGCTGAGGCGGTTCACAGTGCTTGGAAGCCTTCCGCCTGCGGAAAAAGGCGTCTTCACAGTTGGCGGGCTGACAATAGACGATAATCATAAAACGGTCGCCGTTGACGGCGAAGGCGTGAGGCTCACGCCGCTGGAGTACAAAATAGCGCTGCTGTTAATACGCACGCCCGGAAGGGTGTTCTCGATTGACGAAATCTATGAGCGAGTGTGGGGCGAGGATGCCTTCTGCGCAGACAACACAGTCGCCGTGCATATACGGCGAATTAGGGAAAAATTGGAAATTGACCCTAAGAACCCAAAATATATAAAGGTGGTATGGGGAATTGGATACAAAATGGAAAAAGTGGACGGCGCTAAAGCCCGTCAAGATTCTTAGTTTTATTTTAATACTGGGCTCATGCTTTGCGGTAGCGTACACATTTGCACAAATAGTGGAGAGATTCGATGTAACCGGAGTAGATATTGACTCTGTGCTGACAGATGATACAGGCAAGCGGAATTTTTTTGACAGAAACATGCAGAGCGCATATTTCAACGCTACCCTAGTTATGTTTTACGGAAGTGAGGAACAGATACTGGCCGGTAATCATATACGTTGGGAAGGGGATATGCACTCAAGCTCCCTAAGGTCGACCCGCGGAGACACAATGCGGTGGGTCGAGCTGCCTATCAGCACCCTCAATGAGATTAGAGCGGCGACTGAAAGCGGCAAAATTGCTCACGAGAACGGCAGGAACTATTATGACTACAAGGATGAGCACGAGGGTGATTTAGATAATTTCTTCGGGCCTGATATTGGTATAACCCAAAATAATATAATAATGTGGGAGCAGGAAGCTATCGAATGGCAGTTAAATACATTTCGCTCTGCGCTAAATACCCTGAGAACCACACAGGGGCTTGTGTTCTCAATTCAAATCGACTCTGAAGAAAGTGCTGGGACAGTGGCTGTGGAGAGCAACTTTGACCACTTCGTCCATCACGATATGCCGGGATGGTTTCGTGCGCAGCCCGTCTACTATATCCAGGTTGGTCAGTACCCTGCCGAGATATCCCATGAGGGGCGACTGCATAGTTACGAGGGGCGGATGCGAAGCCAAACAATCAACTGGGCCGAATCATTTTTAAGTTCCGATGAGCACCTGCTGCTTGCATTTACGTATGATGTCGTTGTGGCACATAATGAAATCTTTGTATATGCACGCAATGCGTACGTTCGAGATATTGCAATCGGTGCGGCGTCACTCATATTTGCGGTTGTGCTTGTCGCCATACTGTTTTTTGGGGCAGGGCGCCGATTTGGCCGGCCAAAAGAAGTGTACTTTCAGCTCATCGACAAACCGTTTCTGGATATTGCTTTAGCTGCTGCGGCAGGGTGGTCGGCATTCATGCTGTTTTTGACGAACGAGCTGGCGCTGACGCTATTGCAGCGCAATAATCTTGTCTCTGCCAATCGGGCTGCTTTCATTACCATTATTATAGCTGCAATTATTCTTGTGGCAACGCCGCTGATTTTCTTGATGCTTAGTTTTGCAAAGCGCATCAAGGCAGGGCGATTTTGGAAGCACACGCTCGTGTACACACTGCTAAGTTTTGTGTTCAGGTGGATTTCTAGGGGAGTGCGAGCGCTATGGGCGGGCAGAACGCTAACGGTCAAGGTCGCTTTGATTGCATTGGGAATATTTCTGGTGTTGATAATTGTAGGCGCTTTGGCAGCGGATTTAAGAAATGGGTTCATTGTTTTTTTCATGGCTGTAATATGTACCACAGGCATTACTTTGCTTGTGTTTAAATATGCCCACCGTATACATAGGCTTGAGCAAGGCGCTCTGGCTTTCCGTGACGGCAATTATGAAAGCCCCATAGCTGCGGGTGGAGGCGAACTGGGCAGCATCGCAGACTCAATTAATAACATGGGCGTCGGCGTCAATCACGCAGTCGAACAGCGCATGAAAAGCGAAAGGCTCAAAGCTGAGCTGATTACGAATGTCTCACACGACATTAGGACCCCTCTCACATCCATCATCACATATACAGACTTGCTTAAGCACGAGGGGCTGGACTGTGAGAAGGCGCCGGAATATCTGGATGTATTGATTCAGAAATCGCAGCGGCTGAAGACGTTGACTGATGAACTCTTCGAAGCGTCGAAGGCGGCTACCGGGAATATTGATGTAAGCATAACCGAGCTTGACATGGTGGCGCTCATCAGCCAAGTGATGGGCGAGATGGACAGCGCCGTAAAGTCGTCCGGGTTGGATATAAGGTTCAGCCATCCCGACAGCCTGTTAGTTCAGGCGGATGGAAGGCTGATGTGGAGGGTGGTGGAAAACTTATTGTCAAATGTGTTCAAATATGCGTTGGCAGGATCAAGGGTTTACATAGATGTTTCGCCGCAGGAGCCGCCGCACTCCCGAATAGAATTCAAAAACATCTCAGCAAGGGAGCTCAACATTGATCCCTCAGAGCTGACAGAGCGGTTTAAAAGGGGAGACGAGTCCCGGGCAGACGGCGGCAGCGGGTTGGGTCTTTCGATAGTACAAAGCTTCGTCGAAGCGCAGGGGGGGGAATTCGAGATTACCGTAGACGGGGATTTGTTTAAAGCAACGGTGTGGATTTAGGCGCGCCCGCTTTGCTCTACTTCCCGCATTGCCATAATTGTCCGCTCAAACAGCTCGTCGAGCGTCCAGCCCAGCATGTCTGCGCCCTGCTTTACTACGTCCCTTGAGCAACCTGCCGCAAACTTCTTGTCTTTGAATTTTTTCTTGACGCTGCTGACTTCAAGGTCCATTGTGGACTTGGATGGGCGCATAAGGGTGACAGCCCCTATTAGCCCGGTCAGCTCGTCGCAGGCAAAAAGGATTTTTTCCATAAAGTGCTCAGGCTCGTGTGTGGTTTCGGTCAGTCCCCAGCCATGGGACAGAGCCGAGCGTATTATGCTCTCGTCGACCCCTTCGTCGCGCAGCAGCTCCTCGGCTTTTACGCAATGCTCCTGCGGGTATTGCCCGAAGTCCACGTCATGCAAAAGCCCGACAATCGCCCAGTGCTCCTCATTCCCGGGGTCATATTCCGCAGAAAAATACCGCATGACGCCGCTCACGACCGAAGCGTGTTGCAAATGAAACGGCTCGGTATTATACTTTTCCAAAATCTCTTGTGCTTTGATTATGTCCATACGAATGACTCTCCTCAAAAAATTTACCAACATACTACCATCTTGTCCATAAAAAGGCAATGGCAATGTGCTTGGATGCTTTGTGGAAGTATGTGATAATTTCTCAGTTTGACATATATACACTTTTATTGTATTATGATTCTTGCCGCATATGCGGCAGGGTGTATATAGGGTTCTTTTTGCCTATGCATGCCTTGATTGATAATATTACTTTGAAGGGGACATACACAATGTCAAACAGAATTTTCACATCAGAATCCGTAACAGAAGGGCATCCCGACAAGGTCTGCGACCAAATCTCCGATGCAGTACTTGATTCGATTTTAGCCGGGGACAAACACGCACGTGTCGCCTGTGAGACAATAGTGACGACCGGAATGGTTCTTGTCATGGGAGAAATCACGACTGACTGTTACGTCGATATACCGCAGGTAGTGCGCAATACAGTTAAAGACATCGGTTATGTACAGCCCGAATTGGGATTTGATTACAAAGGCTCGGCAGTTTTGACAACAATCGACGAGCAGAGCCCTGACATAGCTATGGGCGTTGACAATGCTCACGACGACGCTGATGATAAAGGGGCTGGAGACCAGGGCATGATGTTCGGGTTTGCATGTGATGAGACTCCCGAGCTGATGCCTGCGCCGATTTCATTCTCGCATGCACTTACGCGCAAACTCGCAGAGGTCAGGAAAAGCGGAGAACTCAAATTCATAAGGCCAGACGGCAAGAGCCAAGTCACCGTTGAGTATGACAGAGAAAAGAAGGTAATCGGAATCCCGGCAATCGTCGTATCGACGCAGCACGAGCCCGACGTCAGTACTGAGGAGCTGAGGGAGGCAGTTATCGAAAGTGTGATAAAGCCCGTAATTCCCTCAAACCTAATCACAAAAGATACGAAATTTTATGTAAACCCGACAGGGCGATTCGTAATCGGCGGGCCAGTGGGAGACTCGGGGCTGACCGGGCGCAAGATAATCGTCGATACATATGGCGGATATGCAAGCCACGGTGGTGGAGCTTTCTCTGGCAAAGACCCATCAAAGGTTGACCGCAGCGCGGCATACATGGCTCGCTACGTGACAAAAAACCTCGTGGCGGCAGGTTTTGCACGTGCATGTCAAATCGAGCTTGCATATGCAATCGGTGTGGCGCAGCCTGTTTCCGTACATATCGATACAAGGGGGACCGGGGTGATATCTGACGAAAAAATTGCCGGGATAGTCAAGGACGTGTTTGATTTCCGCCCTTCAAAAATTATTTCTAAGCTAGATTTGCTCAAGCCTGTCTATCGAGCAACGGCGTCTTATGGGCACTTTGGGCGCAGCGGGGACGAGTTTTCATGGGAGAAGCTGGACATGGTAGACACTCTTAAAGGTCACTTATAAGCGCATGCAGGGCAAGGGCAGGGGTTCTGACGGCGGGAGGAATAGGAAGCCGCCGGCACGGCATTTTGATCCATATGGCAAGAGGCCGGATTTTGACGAATTGGGCGATGGGCGCGGCGAGGGCTTGATTGAAGGGCGCAACGCTGTGCTCGAAGCCCTGCGCGCGGGGGTCGTGATTGACAAGGTCTTTATCGCAAAAGGAGAGACGGACTCGGCGCTGGGGCACATAGCGGCTATGGCGAGGCAGTCGGGCGCAGCCGTCGTTGATGCGGACAGGCGGAAGCTCGACTCAATGAGCGTCACCCATGCTCACCAGGGCGTTATCGCAATGTCGGCATGTGCCGATTATGCCACAATAGATGAGATCATCGAAAATGCCAAGGAGAAGGGCGAAGAGCTGCTTGTCGTGCTATGCGATGAGATATCTGATCCGCACAACCTTGGGGCAATCATAAGGACCTGCGAGGCCTCCGGCGCTCATGGAATTGTTATCCCTAAGCGAAGGAGCGCAGGTCTCAGTGCAACTGTAGCCAAGGCTTCGAGCGGGGCTGTGTACCATATCCCGATTGCGCGGGTGACGAACATGACAGCGACGATAAATGAGCTGAAAAAGGCCGGAGTGTGGGTGTTTGGAGCGTCTGCAAATGGAACGACAAATTTGTGGCAAGCCGATTTCATGGGGCCTGTCGCATTGGTTATCGGTTCGGAGGGCGCAGGGATTGGCCGCCTTGTCGGCGAAAGCTGCGACTTTAATGTGAGCATACCGATGCGTGGAAAGATTGGGTCGCTGAACGCATCGGTGTCTGCGGCGGTGCTGATGTACGAAGTGGTCAGACAGCGCAGCTGAAGGAGGTGAGCATGTGGCTAATGATGATGACATCATGAACGAAGACAGGGGTTCTGGGGATTTTTCTTTGGAGTCGATTTTGGCTGAATATAAAGGATCAGCTTTTATAAATAGTGAGAAAAAGACGCCGAAAGCGCAGCTTAATGAACAGGCTGAGGAAATTCTTAAGGAAGCTGCAGGGACTATGTCATCGGGGTCGTTGTTTGAGAAGGTTACTATGCCCGACTCGGGCCACGATGCTTCGGTTCGCCCGGAACCGGAAATTGACGAGGCAACAAGACCTCTCGATTTGGAATCTATCCAAAAGGCCGCAGGTTTGCCAGAATCCAATGTGCCCGAAGCTGTTGACAAGTTTGATGAGCAACCATCGAAATCTGATGATGTACGACTGTTTACCCCTAAGGTGCGACCGGATGATGTAAGAGATGAGTTAGAGGCAACCAAAGTACGGACGGAGCATGAGTCAAACCCATTTTCCGCTCAGCCTGCTCAAGCCCGCCCTGATGCCCCCTCCTCCCAGCAACCTGTGAAAAAACCCAATGGCTCAACTCAGGGGAAAAAGAACGAAGATAAAGACAGTGTTGTATTATTCTTTGAAAATTACCGTCCCCCAGAAGCAGACCAAGATGCTATTGTCCGCGATGTGGAAAAGGCCATCGAGAAAGAGCTTGGGTATGCTGAAGCTCCAACGGACACAACTATGGAAACTGAAGCAGATGAGCACGCTCCAGCTCGTTATGGATTTGATGATGAGCCTTTTGATGATGAGTGGGAATATGAGGAACCCGATTTAAAGGATGCTGCAAATAGATTTGCAATAGCCTGCAATTCCATTTCGCTCAGATGCATCCCTTCGGCAATTATAACGCTTGTCATGGTGATTTTGACTTTTGCATTTGAAGCAGGGCTTGCCATCCCATTCGGAATCGGACACAGTCAAGCTGGTGCTGCTGGACTTCTTATGTTATGCCTACTGTTTGTGGCGATACTGAATGTTGATATCATAGTAAGAGGTGTGGTCAGTCTGATTCAGGGGATGCCAAATGCAGAAACATTGATTCTGTTCTCATGTGCTTTCTCTTTCATATCTGCGGTGTTTACGATGCTCAGCGGTGCGCCGCTGATTTTGCCCTATTGTGCTGTGTCGGCGGTCACGCTCACATTTGCGGCTTTTGGGGAAAAGTTCAACCTACGTGCAATCACCGAGACACTGAAGACTGCGTCTGGCTCGTCAGAGCCTTATGGAGTTCAGGCAGAGTATAATGAAGACATTGACAAGTCCGTGCTTAAAAAGGCGTATAATAGGACGGAAGGCTTCTATAACAACCTAATGCATCCAGACATTTCCGAATTGATATATCGGTATGCTGCGCCTGTCCTGATTGCGGCTTCGCTGGTTTTATCCATACTTACTGTTGTGATACGGGGTGGGGGCGTGCATTTCTTACATGCCCTTTCCGCAGCGCTTGCAGCGGCCGCTCCATTTTCCATACTGCTTACCTTTTCAGTGCCTTTTGGCATGGTCGCTAAATCCATACGAAGGTCTGGTGCAGCAATCGCCGGATGGGGCGGGGCGGACGATGTATGCTTTACTGATGGTGCGGGTGTTACAGATGAGGATATCTTCCCTCCTGGGACTATGTCTCTTAGTGGCATCAAATTGTTCGATGGGGTTTCGCCCGAAAAAGCCCTTAGGTACACAGCCAGCTTGGTTTCGGCATCGGGCTCGGGGCTAAGTGGGCTTTTTGAGGAGGCGCTCAAGACTCAGGCGATGAACATGATTCGCGTGGAGGATTTTGCATGTTATGAAGGTGGTATAAGTGCTTTGATTCGCGGGGAACGAGTAGCGACGGGTTCGGGCGCATTTATGAATCTTGTTGGGATTAGGGTTCCTGACGACTCAAATATTAAGAGTGCGGTGTACACGGCTGTGAACAATAGGCTAATCGCTATGTTCACTGTAGATTATACGCCTATAAATTCTGTGCAGGGGGCGCTTATTTCGTTGCATAAATGGCGGATTAAGATGTTTTTTGCTGTTCGTGATTTCAATATTACGCCCCTTACGATTGAGCGAAAGTTTAGGGTTCCGCTAGACAACTTCGAATTTATCCAAACTAGGGATTCCTACAGCATTTCTGACCATAATTCGGGCAAGCAGGGTCGCATGGCAGCAATTCTGACGAGAGAGGGGCTAGGGCCTTTTGCAGAGGCGCTAACCGGAGGGAGGCTTCTTAAATCTGCGGCTTTTGTGGCCACGGCTGTGTCTGTGGGGTCGGCGGCTCTTGGCGTGCTTATCATGTTTTATATGTATTGGTCTGGTGCTATTTTGTCAGCGAGGCCGGGGAACCTCTTGCTGTTTATGTTGTCGATGCTGGCGGCTGTGCTGATTGTTTGTGGGTATGTAAAGTGCAAGAAGTAAAAATTTCTGTTGTAATACTGGTGTTTTTAGTATATAATTCACAATACTGTAATAACTATGATGAGGAGGCGCAAACATGCCGTATACGACAGAGGGTATCCGTAACATAGCTATTCTCGGCCATGGAAGCTGCGGAAAAACTAGTCTTGCCGAGAGTATACTATTTCAGACTGGGGGCATCGATCGACTCGGCAAGGTTGCTGATGGGAACACAGTCGGAGACTCAGATTCCGAGGAAATTAAACGCCAGATAACCATTTACCTTGCTACCACGTTCGCTGACTACAAAAACTGTAAAATCAACATTCTTGATACTCCCGGTTATTTTGACTTCGCAGGAGAAACGGCTGAGGCTCTCCGTGTCGCCGATGCTGGCATATTGATTTGTACGGCAAAGGATGGGATAAGCGTTGGGTTTGAAAAGGGCTGGTCTGCCCTTAATGCTGCAAAACTGCCCAAGGCGATTTATGTGTCTAAGCTCGATGAGGAAAACGGTGATTTTGACGCTGTGCTGACCGTGCTTAGGGAGAAGTATGGTACTTCCATATGCCCGATTATCGTACCGATAGTAGGGGCTTCCGGCAAGGCAGAAGGAGTAGTGGACATATTGAGCCGCAAAGCATATGCAATGGAGGGCGGCAAGCAAAAGGAGATACCGATTCCCGAGAGCATGAATGCTCAGCTTGAGGAGCTGTACGATGCGGTCAATGAAAGCGTGGCAGAGACCAGCGAGGAATTGATGGATAAGTTCTTTGATGGTCAGGAGTTTACGGATGCAGAGAAAATCGCCGGAATTAAAGCCGGAATAAAAGATATGACATTGGTTCCGGTTTTTAGCGGCTGCGCCACGTCAGGGCTGGGGACGCTGCCTATGCTCGACGAGATTGTCAATTTGTTCCCATCTCCAGCAGACCGCAACGATGCCGCTGAGGATGGCACGGAAATTGTGGTTGACCCGAATGGCTCGACGTGTGCCGTCGTATATAAGACGCTATCAGATCAGTATGGAAAGTTTAGCCTGTTCAAAGTTATTTCGGGTAAGCTCACTTCCGATATGCAGCTGGTCAATACCCGGACGGGCACTGTTGAGAAGATGGGGCATATCTTCAAAATGCAGGGTAAGAAAAATGTTGAGGCAAAGGAAATCATTTGCGGCGACTTGGGCGCTATATCTAAACTGACCGACACGAAGACAAGCGATACGCTGAGCGACCAGAAGAAAGTCGTCACAGTGAAGCGGATTGAATTTGCGCCTCCCTGCTATTCAATGGCGATAGCGCCAAAGGTAAAGGGTCAAGAGGAGAAAATATCGACGGGGCTGGGACGGCTCGGTGAGGAGGACGTCACATTTACTTTCGTCAACAATCCCGAGACGAAGCAACTAGTGCTGTCAGGCGCCGGAGATATCCAGCTGGATGTGCTGTGCTCTAAACTCAAGGACAAGTTTGGCGTTGAAGTCGTCCTTTCGCCGGCTCGTGTCCCATATCGGGAAAAGATACGCAAGAAGGTTTCAGTTCGCGGCAGGCACAAGAAACAATCGGGCGGAGCCGGGCAGTTCGGCGACGTCGTAATTGAGTTCGAGCCGGGTGAGGCTGAGGATTTGGCATTTGTTGACAAGATTTTTGGCGGAAGCGTGCCAAAGAACTTTTTCCCCGCCGTCGAGAAGGGGTTGCGGGAGAGCATCTCGAGGGGCGTGCTTGCCGGGTATCCGCTTGTGTTCCTAAAGGCGACACTTGTGGATGGGTCTTATCATCCGGTTGATTCAAATGAGCTTGCTTTTAAGCTGGCCGCCCAGCTTGCGTATAAAGAGGGGATGCCGCAGGCAAACCCCGCACTTTTGGAGCCGATAGGCTATTTGACCGTCACTATCCCGGACACGTACATGGGCGATATCATGAGCGATTTGTCAAAGCGCCGAGGAAGTCCGATGGGAATGAATCTCAATGCCGAGGGGATGCAGGTCGTAGAGGCAGAGGTGCCGATGGGCGAGATGTCCAGCTATGCCATTGACTTGCGCTCGATGACACAGGGCAGGGGTTCGTTCACAATCCGTTTCGAGCGTTATGAAGAGGCTCCCGCACCCGTGCAGCAGAAAATAATCGAAGAAGCAAAAAGCTTGGCAGACGCCGAGTAGTAACTTTTTAACAGCTCTTAAGGGCAGGCCTATGTGCCTGCCCTTCTTGAGTGGAACATTTTTGAAAAATTTGCGTCATAAGCTACACAGTCTACGATGTTTAATAATAAGAACAGTGAGAGAGAGGGTTAATTTTATGGGTAAGATACTGAGTAGGGTGATTTCGGCGGTGCTTGTTATTGTTGTTGCGGTTGTTCCACTTGTGGTCGGTGCAAGGCCATTGCCGCCTGACACGCCGATGCCCGACGTTATTCTGGGGCCGGTGCGAGCGCCCGTCCAATCTGCGGCCACTGATTCCGGAATGGAAGTAGCGCTGGTTGCAGTCCACAGACTGTTGGACATTGACGACGATGTGCTCCCGGAATTTAGCTATAGTTCGACTTTTTCCAACTGGGAGACGCGCGAAGGACTCACTTGGAGCTTTACGTGGTCTGGAGAGAACGCCATGGCGTGGGCGACGGCAACTCCGCACGGCGCTCTCCTGCTATTTAACTCATTTGAGTTCGACAGCAACTCCTTTGGCTTTGCGGAAATCAGCAAAGACGATGCAATAGAAAGAGCCAGCGCATTTTTAAGGCGAGCCAACCCAAGCATACATCAGTATTTCGGCGCACCTCAATCAGCGAGGGTAAGCCTTCACGGCAGCGAATTTAACTTTGTTTTCCATGCTGAGGTCAATAGTCATGCGTTCATAGCCGCACAGATAAATGTTGGAGTCAACAAGTTCACCGGAGCGATAACCAGCTACAGCACGCAAAATGTCGACCCAACCAGATTCAGATTTGAAAGTGCCGACGACGTGATAACCCAAGAAAGTGCAGCATATGCTTTTGCTGAAGGCATCGGGCTTACTTTGGAATACAGAAGCAATTTTGACAGGAATGGAAGCCAAGTGACAGTTTTTCCCGTTTATGTAATGAATACGCAAGGGTCCCTGTTTGTGAGCGCTTTGACAGGGGAGGTCGTCGAACAGGTGTTTGATGTTGGGCTGGACGCCGGAGGTTTAGGGATGGTTGCTGCTGCGCCGGAGGCCGCAAGGGAGCTCGATGATGCTTGGGAGGAGCAAGTGACGCTATCACCGGCTGAGAGAGCTGCAATAGAGCAGGTAGAGGGTTTTATTACGAGCGAGCAGGCGCTTGGCAAATTGCTGGAGGTTGTGGAACTTGCCGATTTGGACTTGACTGTGTTCAGCAATCAGCATATCTCGCTTAACAGGGACTTCATGGACGCAGATAGATTCATATACAATGTCAGCTTGTCCAGGAATCTGGATTGGGATGCGCCAGAGGATGAAATCAGGTCGATTTTTGGAACGGTAGATGCGGAGACGGGCAGGGTCAGGTCGTTCGATATTTCTTATAATGGCGTCCCATTTTCGGCAGACGGCAGAGAGCTGTCCCACGAGCAGGCCCAAGCTACCGCAGATGCTTTCTTAGAGAGAATGGCGCCGGATGAGCTAGCCAGAACACAAAGCGGGCGGGACGGGCCGCCGACGATTGTGCCGATTATCACCGGATTTGGATTTGGCAACACTAGCCACTTCAATTACACAAGATTTGAAAATGGCATACCGTTTCACGACAATAGAATAGGTGTCACAGTCAACCGTGTCACGGGGCGGATTACAAGTTTTTCGTTAAATTGGTTTGACAATGTGGAATTCCCAAGTATCGCAAATGTCTTGACACCGCATGAGGCGATGGCAAATTTCGTAGGCCGTGAGGGGAGCGATATCATATACATCACCACCGGTGAAGGCAATGCCAGGCTTGTTTTCGATTTCGTCAACTCGCTTATCGACCCATTTACCGGAGTGGCGGTTGACCATTCAGGCAATCCTAGGGAAGATAAGGCTGAATCCCCTGAGTACGGCGACGTCGTAGGGCATTGGTCTGAAGCTTATGTCATGCGGCTTCTGGAGAATGGAGTATATGGCTGGGGNGGGAGTTTCGAGCCTGATAGGGTCATGAATGAGGTCGAATTTGTGGCGTATATCATGCAAATCGAGCAGCCGTGGATGGCTCGGATGGGGCCACAGGCGTTTTTGAGCCAAAGGGGGATAAGCGTCGAGCTCAGCGAAAACAGGCAGGTTACGAGGCAGGTCGCCGCAAGGATTATTGTCGAGCACTTGGGTTATGGCAGGATTGCAGGACAGCCCAGATGGTTTGCATATCCTTTTAATGACAGTGTGGGTGACGCTTTCAAGGGATTCGTCACAGTTGCATACATGCTGGACATTATAAGCGGCGATGCAGATGGCAACTTCAATGCCATGGGCAACGTTACCCGGGGGCAAGCAGCGGCGATGCTGCATAATCTGATTTTGGCACAAACAGCGGCTTTGCCATAAGCGGCATATAAAAACACAGGGGGCTTACCTCCCCTGTGTTTTTATGGCAGTAACCAAATTTTACTTGGTTCCGAATATTCTGTCGCCTGCATCGCCCAAACCAGGCACTATGTACCCATGGTCATTTAGGTGCGAGTCAATGGTGCATGTTATTATCTCCACATCCGGGTGCTCAAGCCTCATCTTTTCCACGCCCGGCGGAGCCGACAAAATGCTCAGCAGCTTTACGGTACGGGCCCCCGCTTCCTTAAGGTAAGTTGCAGCCGCTGCGGCAGTGCCGCCGGTTGCGAGCATTGGGTCAAGAATGAAGCAGTCGCGCTCTGAAATGTCGTGTGGCATCTTGCAATAGTATTCTACCGGTTGGAGCGTGTCCGGGTCTCGATAGAGGCCGATATGTGCAACCTTTGCCGAGGGGACCAAGCTTAATACCCCATCTACCATCCCAAGCCCAGCACGCAGGATGGGCACAAGTGCCAGCTTTTTGCCCGCAAGGGCTTTGCTGGTTGCTACTGCAACCGGGGTTGTAACTTTGATGTCCTCGGTAGGCAGTTCGCGCATAGCCTCATAGCACATCAACATGGCAATTTCCCCAACGACTTCGCGAAACATTTTCACTCCGGTTTCGATGTCGCGCAGCATGGTCAGCTTGTGCTGAATAAGTGGGTGCGTGAGTATGGTTACCGACATATGGCTTGCCTCCCACATTAAATTTTCCTAATAACTATACCACCCTAGTGCCGTGAAAGTCAATTGTGTGGAAAAGAGAGATTTCTTGAAAAATAGCTATTGCATTTTGTTAAGATTTCTGCTAACATACCGTCAAGGCGAGGTGCGAGTTCGTAGTTCGCGCTATTAATGAATGCGGGTGTAGTTCAATGGTAGAATTCCAGCCTTCCAAGCTGGCCGCGTGGGTTCGATTCCCATCACCCGCTCCAACACCGAAAGCCTTGGAGACAAGGCGTTTTTTTGTGATATACGACAGGAGAATGCGAAGCGAAATGGGATTTTTTGAAAAGCAAATTGAGACAGATACTCTGTACAAGGGAATCATAGTGAATGTTAGGCGTGACATTGCGGTGCTGCAAAATGGAAACAGGGTGCAGCGCGAGGTTGTCGAGCACCCCGGCGGCGTTGGCATTGTGCCGATTACGAGGGACAACAAAGTCCTGATGGTCAGGCAATATAGGTACCCGATGGAAGAGGAGCTGCTGGAAATCCCTGCCGGGAAGCTTGAGGGTGGGGAAGACCCATTTGAGTGCGCTGTGAGGGAACTGTCGGAGGAAACGGGATGCACTGCCGGAACATACGTGGATTTGGGCATGATATATCCTTCGCCAGGTTTTTGCAGGGAAGTTTTGCATATATACCTTGCTCTCGATTTGGAATATGGGCAGATGCACTTGGATGAAAACGAGCTTCTCAGCGTCGAGGCGATAGAAATTGATGAGCTTATGGATATGATTATGGAAAATGGGCTTAGAGATGCAAAATCGGTAATCGGCATTATGAAGGCGAAGCGATATCTTGAAGGGCCGCAGAATGCGGGTATTTGGAATTAAGGATTTTGGGCGGCGCAATTTTCAATAATGTGGATTAACTTTTTATATGACTGGGGGCGGATTTATGGGTAAGACAGTGCTTATCGTTGATGATGAAACTAGTATCGTAGATATTCTCAGCTTTAATTTGAAAAAAGAAGGCTTTGACATAACTGTTGCCTATGACGGTGAGACTGCGCTTGCGATGTATTCGAAAAAGGCTCCTGATTTGATTTTGCTTGACGTAATGCTCCCCCGGATAGATGGGTTTGAGGTTTGCCGCAGGATTCGCATGAGCGACCGGAAGACGCCCATAATCATGCTGACCGCGCGCGAGGAGGAAACTGATAAGGTGATGGGGCTTGACCTTGGTGCGGACGACTATATTACCAAGCCATTTTCAATACGCGAACTCAAGGCACGTGTGAATGCAAACATACGACGGGTGACAGATGCGCAATTTGATGAGCTGGCGAGCGAGCAACCTAGTGCAGGAGCAGGCGGGTTTATCATTGACAAGGAGCGCTATGATGTGATTGTCAATGGCCAAAACGCTGAGTTGACTCAACGCGAGTTTGAGCTTATAAGCTTTTTGGCAGCGTCGCCCGGAAAGGTTTTTTCGCGCGAGGAGCTGCTGCACGATGTTTGGCAGTATGAGTACTTCGGAGATTTGCGCGCTGTCGATGTGGCGGTCAGGCGTCTGCGTGAGAAAATAGAGGAAGACCCGGGGCATCCTAAGCATGTTATGACCAAGCGCGGGGTGGGGTATTATTTCGAGAGTTGACGATTCTCAGTTTAGAAGTTTTTTGCTACCTAACTTGCGCAGAGAGGAGACGGTACTTTGTCTAATAGCTTGCGCATAAAATTAGTGATTATAATGCTTCTCGTAATGGCACTGCTGATGACGGTGGTGCTTGTTTTCCTTATTATAGGGGTTCAGGAGTTCTATACCGATCAGTTTTACTCCCAGATGAGGACGGTGTTTTCCAAACCCGAATTTATTGGTGAGCTGCGGATGGCCGCAGGCAGGGAGGACGCCGCCGATAGGATGGATGAATTGATGCTTGCCTTTTTGGGAGAGCTCGGAATTGACCGCACGACAAGGAATTTCTATATACTGGACGGCGTTACCGGAGCGGTCCTCAAAACATCCAACCCAGACGTCAGAGAGCGTATAGAGCCCACCTCGAATATACAAACGGCGCTCTTGGGCGAGAATTCGTTCCACGTAAGTTCACGGGCGGACTATATGGATGTCGCTGTCCCGATAGTGGCCCATGATGGCAGCGCCAGATATGTCGTTTATGTTATTGACAATAAGCAGACTGTTCAGAGCTTGAATGCCGAGATTCTCACCATTATCCTCGGGGCAGTGCTTATCGGGTTTGCAATTGCGGTAATTATCAGCCTAATAATCTCCAAGACGCTTATTTCGCCGATTCAGGGGATGACAAAAGCCGCAGAGGCTATGGCTGATGGGGATTTCTCTAGGAAAATACGCGTTGACTCTGCAGATGAGATTGGCGTGCTGGCAAAGGCGTTTAACGATATGGCTGCACAAATCGAATCGATGCTCGAAGAACTCAAAAGTGCCGAGAAGCTCAGGCGGGAGTTTGTGGCGAACGTTTCGCACGAGCTGCGCACCCCGCTGACAAATATTAGGTCATATGCAGAAACTATATCCGACGACAAGGATATCCCACAGGAAATGGAAGATGAATTTCTGCGGATAATTATAAACCAGAGCGATAGGATGACGAAAATCGTACAAGACCTGTTGGAGCTGTCCAGGTATGATTCAGGAGCCAGCGTACTTGCCATAGAAGAGTTTTCCATTGAGCAGGCTGTTCGCGACGTATATGCCGCAATTGCGCTGGAAGCTCGAAAGCGCAGCCACGTGCTGAATCTTGAGCTTGAGTGGAAGCTGCCTAAGGTAAAGGGAGACCGCGCAAAAATCGAACAGGTTTTGATGAATATTATCGCAAATGCGCTAAAGTATACGCCGGACGGCGGCACGATAGCCATTTACAGCGGAACGACCGGAGGCGATGTTTGGGTCAAGGTAGAAGATACGGGCGTTGGAATCCCTTCAGAGGATATTTTGCGCGTTTTCGACAGATTTTACCGCGTGGACAAGGCCCGCACGAGGGAGTCCGGAGGGACTGGGTTGGGTTTGTCGATAGCAAAGGAGATTATTACTAGGCATGGCGGAGATATAATGATTGATAGCACGCCTGGGGTAGGCACGTCAGTCACTGTGAAGCTTCCAATTGAAAAGGGGGTCGACGGAGTTGAGCAAGTCAAAAAGAGCGATTGAGATGACAAAAACAGTGCTGGTTCTGCTACTGGCCTTGAATGCAGCTTTTCTTGCTTGGCGTACGGGTTTGTTCAACGATGTCTTTACGGCATTGCCTGTGGTAGGCAATATCGTACAGCTGGTGCGTGGCACAACAGGTGCGCCAGAGCCGGCGGGCACGACGATAGTTGAGGCGGCCCGCCCTATGAATATAGTTATAACATATGAAGAAGGCGAACGCTTCGGCGTCAGGTCTGATTTGGGTGTCAGGAATGCGGTTTATGACAGGGCGAGCAGTATTATTGGAGAGGCTTTGGGGTCTGCGTCGACGCCTTTGGAGGTCAGTGAGGCGCAGTGGCGGGAGGCGCTTTCAAGTCCGGGGGTTTTCTTTGAATACATAACTCCAGTTTGTCTGTCGGTATTGGATGGCTGGCTAGGCTCCCGGATGCCTGATGCTCCGCAGGATGTTTTGGTTAGGCGAGTTTTTGTCTCGTTTGGTGAGGAGAGAAGTCGGATATACTTTCAAGAATATGACAGCGGATTGTATTTCGGCGCAGATACGGCGTCGACTGCAGGAAAAGCGCAGGAGCTGGATATATTCAGTCCAAATGGGGCGGTGTTTGCATTCCAATTGAGTATTGCCGGTTCTGAGAATGCCCCTTATATGTTAATCATGCCTGAAGTTTACCATCCGGACATTAGGGCAGCCGCTGCTGGAACGCAGGAGATGATGCTCGAACGGGCGCTCCATGTGTTTGGGCACTATATCGAGATGCCGCCGACGTACTTCAGCGGCGATGTCCTCGTTTGCGTTGGGGCGCAATTTACTATCAGGGTCTACCCAGATGGCAGGGTAATGTACAGGCGCACCGATGGATTTCCGCCTGCAAATGAGGCGCAGGCTTCAAATATGGGCGAGATGATTGAGCATGCTAGAGCTATAATAGCCGATTCTGTTGGCATGACGAGCGGAGATGCGGAAGTGCATTTTGAATCGATTTATTACAGAGAAGGTGTGTATTTTGTTTATTTTGGCTACTACATCGCAGGTGGGCGCATACATCTCTATGATGACA
>WQSH01000041.1 GCA_009787995.1 Oscillospiraceae bacterium | reverse complement strand
TTCATGGACAACAACATAATCTACGATATCTTCGTCCGCCATAATCAGCCGCCATGAGAAGTTAATGTTATAAATTTTTGACCCTGCAAAAGCGGGTCGCGCAGAGCAACTGCCCCAACGTGTTTTCGCACTGTTAATCTTGATGGAGGCAACTTTAACATTCATTTGTTTTGCGTAGTCTATGGCTTTGTTCGTCAAATCCCTCTTGGCAAGCATCTTGTAAACTTGCACAACTGCCGCTTTGATGTGTTCCGACGATAGATGGGGCGGTATGTAAAACTCGCCTGCTTCATCGTCGAACCCAACTCGGTCGCTGCTCCGGGCGGTGATGGGATAGCCCTTTCCAAGATAAAGTGCCGCGCTATTGCCCTCGCCGTGCCGAAACTCCGCACGGTCGGGATAGGCTTTCGCCAAACCGAGCAGCATACCATTTCACTTCCTTGATTGTTTATTTTTTGCTGCACGTTCGTTTCCGCGCTTAAAGTTTCCTGTAACCTTTGCCATAATGAGTTGTGCTTCTTTATGTTCTGCATCTTCGATTTCTTTAATGAAGCCAGATGCCTTTTTTCCGCTTAACGCGGTAACTTGCTTGCCATAGTAGGATATAAAGACTTTTCCGTCCTTCGTTATCCTGTGTGAAAAAACGTCATCTTCAAGGATTCCACGTTTATCAATTACCATTTTTCAACTCCCTTGCATGTATCATCGTATATGTCAGCTTCCCGCCGATGCGCTCCGCTTTCATTAAAATCTATCCTCGCCACAAGAGAAAGCTCGAATCGATGGATGCCGCATACAATCTCGTGCAAGTGTGCGACCGACCGGGCGACAGGGAACGTTTTCTAAAATGGCTTGAAGTGCTTACAGAGAAACACGCAGACGGACAATGCGATGTTGCAAAATGGCGCAAAATAGGCTGAAAATCTCGGGTACAACAGCCTGCCAAGCCATCGGGCGATTTAAGCCTTTTCAAAGACATACCCCTCGCCCCTGGACCACCCTATGGACCATTCGCTGCCGCTCAATTTCTGCCGTAGGCGCTTTATGGCGCTTTTCAGAGCAGTGCCGTCACTGCCCATCGGCACCTTCCAAACTCGTGCGTATAAGTCTTCGGCCTCAATGTAGACGCCCTCGTTCTGGGCGAAAATGAGAAGCAGTGCGCATTCCTTTTTGCCCAACAGCAAGTCCTCCCCATTACACATTGCCACGCCAGCCACGACATCGATGGACAGACAGCCCTTGTTGATAAACTCAGGAAGCTTCGCCGAGCGCCGTATGAGAGCCTCTATCCTCGCCAGCAATACATCGAAATCATAAGGCTTGGTCATATAATCATCCCCGCCAGAATTGAGCCCGCGCACAATATCCTCTCGTGCGGCAAGCCCGGTAAGCAGCAGGATCGGGGTCGCCGCATACTCGCTTTCTCGCACTTCCTGCATAAATTCCAGGCCGCTTCCATCCGGGAGCATAATGTCAAGAACAAGGATATCCGGCTGATTGTTTAGCAGGCTGCGAGCCTCTGAAAGACTCAGCGCACAAAAGACCTTATAGCCTGACCTCGTCAACTTTCTAGCATTGCCCTCTATTATTTTTTTGTTGTCTTCGACCAATAAAACCTTCTTGCCTATCAAAATGAACTGCCTCCAAACTGACCTTCGTAATGCGGGATTGCGATATGTATGGATGCGCCCTTGCCAAACTCGCTCCTGACGTCTATTTCACCGCTATGGGACTCTACAACCATTTTGCAAAATGTAAGCCCATAGCCCGTGCCTTTTCCGTCCGTAGCGCCGCGCTCAAACACATGTGGCAGCAAATCCGGCGGGATGCCGCTGCCGTTATCGCTGACGGTAATTATGATTTTGTCTTTGCACCGCACGGCGCATAATGCTACAGTGTCGTTTTCAGTGTGCTTATGCGCATTTTCTATAAGGTTAGTCATCGCCTGGTAAAGCAAATCGGCATCGCCAAAAATGAAAAGCCCGGAATCGGCAGCAACCTTCACTTTATTTCTGTGTTCGCGCAAGTGAACCTGAAGGGCGCTTGCCGCAGAGCGAAGGACTTCTGAAATATCCAGCCTGCGCCTTTCGATAACTTCGCTGGCAGAAGCAAGCGTAAGCATTCCGCCCACCATGCGAGACAAACGCATGATTTCTTTTTGCGCATCCGCAAGCAGGTGCACCATGTCCGAATCTGTGCGCGTAACGTCGTGGGAGTCTCTTAGCAGGTCGATTACATTTTGGACATTGACGGATGCAATGGTAAGCGGTATGCGCATCTCGTGAGATGAGTTTGCGAGAAACCGCATCTTGGAGACGTTTGCATCTGCAAGCAGAGTATTCTGATTGTCCAGAGCCTTCTGCTGATGGGAGTACAGGCGGAAATGCACAATGAACGCAATGCTTATGGCAATGCTGACAAAAAACATGTTGACTATTGCGTCAAACACAAAACCGAATCCCAAAGACATCATAACAACGCTCTCAGAGTGTAGATAGGCATATATGCAAACACCGGAGAACACAAGCAATTGCAGGCTCATCAAAAACCAGCGCAGCTTCCCTTCTAATGTGTATGCCGTGAATACAATGGCGAAAACAAAATTAATCGTCTTACCGCCATAAAGCCCACCCATGTTGAAAAACAAATAGGGGAAATATCCGAGGAATACCACAATTGTGTAAATGAGGCAAACTGTCTTGTAGCGAGCTGTGGCGATTGCAATTGCCAAGCTGGTAAAAGAAAGCACGGTGATGCCGAGCCCGAATGCGGCGCTTAACAACCTTCCAGTGTTGAATGCATTTGCAAAGCCCAATAGTAAGCCGCCAAGTATTCCTGCCACCGCCAATATATTAAACATTATTTTTTGTATGCCGGCAGATGAATCGAATAAGGGCTCATTAGCTTTAAACAAAAGCGCTTTCACGTAATGTAGTTTTTGCATAAAAATGAGCACTCCTTAATCAAAATCATAATTGTTGCGCAGATGGCAATATTACGTCAGGCATGTTGTTTTCAAAACACTATAATATCATAACAGCCTTAATAATTCGAGTATTTTTTTAAAACTGTGGCAAAAATGCGGGCGCAAAAGGTGTTACACTTCACAGGGTAGCCCGGAATGGGCTGTTTGCTACGCTTTTTTCGCGTATGTAGGGCGACAAGGCCCGTTCTAGCGGAAAAAGCGTAGTAAATTGACCATTTCGGGCGGTTGGCAAGCGACGTGTGAACTGTAACCAAAAGGTTACTATTCAGTGCCAGCTAAGAAAACCTAGTAGCAGGCTTCTCAATGCCGGACAGATAGCAGACAGGAGTAACCGCAAAAGCTTATAAGTTCGCGGAAGGGGCATTTTTGACACTCTCGCACAGTTTTTTCCCATGAAAAAATATAATCCTTAATATGAATAAGCGAAAGTAATGGAGGAACCTTGATGAAAAACTTAAAAATAGGCAGGAAACTCGCAGTCAGCTTTCTCGTCGTGATTGTCCTCGTGACAATAGTCGGTGTCGTCGGCATAGCGGGAATGACCCAGATTAGTGAGGGAAGCACCGACATGTTCTACACCCAGCTTGAGCCCATCGTTTACATGGGTTATGCCCGGGAGCATTTTCAGCGAATGCGCGTCGCTGGACGCAATGTTGCGCTTTCCGCTGGGGATTTGCAGCAGATTAATGCCGACATTAACTATTTCGACTCACAGTCGCGGATATTTTTGGATTATTTAAGCAGGTTTCGGGGGTTTCTTATAACGCCGGAAGCGTTGCGCACTGCAGATGAAATCGAACACTACTACAATAACGTGTTTACGCCCGGCATGCAGAATCTCTTTACTGCGGCGCAGGATAATGCGCCGACAAGCGAGCTCATTGCGCTCTTGGCAGTTACCTCTGCGGCTGCAGACGTGGTGTCGGACAATCTTTCGGACATCTTGGAAATTCGCGTTGGGCAAGCCAGCACACTGGAGCAGGAAAACGAAGCGATGAGCAATACGCTTACAATCGTAACTGTTGCTGTGCTTGTACTGGCGATTGCTGTGTCGGTGTTTTTAGCGGTTTACATATCGAAGCTTATAGCGACGCCGATTGTTTCTTTGACCGCATTTATGAGGCGCGCGGCGGATACAGGAGAGCTTGACTTCTATCCAAACGAGGCTCAGGTCATCGATAGGTTTTCGCAAAACAAGGACGAAATTGGACAATGCATCTCAGCTACAGCAAGCTTCATGAAAGAAATCAACCACGAAATGGATTTGCTCCAAAAAATTGGAGAGGGAGATTTGACGATTACGCCAAATATATTGTCGGATAAAGACAAGGTGGGCATCGCCCTTACGGCGGTCACAGACAGCCTCAATAACATGTTTGGTGAAATCAACTCATCCACTAGGCAGGTTGCCTCGGGATCAAAGCAAATTGCGGATGGGGCGCAGTCGCTGGCGCAGGGAAGCACGGAGCAGGCCGCATCGGTGCAGCAGCTGTCATCGTCCATATCCGAAATTGCCCAAAAAACGAAAACCAATGCGGATATGGCAGGCCGCGCCGCAGCGCTGGCAAGTGAGATAAAGGCAAGCGCAGAAAAAGGCAGCCAGCAGATGGGTGAAATGATGTCCGCAGTCAAGGACATCAGCGTTTCCAGCCAGAACATAGGCAAAGTCATCAAGGCAATCGACGACATCGCATTCCAGACAAACATTCTTGCGCTCAACGCCGCAGTCGAAGCGGCCAGAGCAGGTCAACACGGAAAAGGCTTTGCGGTCGTGGCGGAGGAAGTCCGAAACCTCGCCGCAAAGAGCGCTGAGGCAGCAAAGGACACGGAGAGCCTGATCGCCGATTCGATAGAGAAAGCGGAGCTGGGCTCCCGCATTGCCGATGATACCTCCGCAAGCCTTGTCGAAATAGTGACGGGAATCGGGGAGAGCAGCCAGCTTATAGGCGACATCGCTACGTCGTCTGAAGAGCAATCTGTCGGCATAGCGCAGATTAACACAGGCATAGATCAGGTAGCGCAAGTAGTCCAGCAAAATAGTGCGACTGCGGAAGAGTCGGCAGCTGCATCGCAGGAAATGAGCGGCCAGTCCATGATGCTAGAACAGCTCATTGCGCAGTTCAGGCTTAAAGACTCACAGGGCTATGGCAGCTCGTCATTCTCTGGGAAAGTCGCCCTGCCCCCGCAGCCAAAGAAAATTGAAAGCAATCATGTGCCTGAAACATCAGGCGATTTTGGAAAGTACTGAGCGTGATTATGAAATCGGCATTTGGGACGAGATTGTTCATGTACGTTCTCGTAAGGGTTTTGCTTTTGTCGGCCATCGTCTGCTTGTTTGTGGTCGGAATTTACCCGATGATTGAAAATCCGGCACTGGGGATTGTTTTAAGCATCTTATTTGCTGTGGGTATGTGTGTGTTTACGGCTATGATAGTTGTTAGGCACATTGGGGAATTCATAGCCGCTATGCTAATCAGGCTGCTCGAATCCGCAAATACGCTAAAAACGGCATCAAAGGTTGTCTCCGCAGCCGCCAAGAATATGGCGCATGCAAATCGGCATGACGACTGTTTGCCCAGGAGCGCTGTAGAGGTGGCGCCCGAATGTAAAAATAATTCAGAATCCGTAAAAAAATAAAGACAAGCGTGGCGCATTGCACCCCTGCGCCCATTAAAGACTAGCGAGAAAGGCCATTTTTGGCCTTTTTTGCGTTGGGGAAAAAGAGTCGCCTTGTGCGCATAGCGCAGCGCAGGAGCCCTACAAGCAGGGCGCTTGTAGGGGTTTATCCTCAAGATTATTGGAAAATATTTATAAGTTTGTTAAAAAAATGCTAAATTTTTGTCACAAAAATGTTGACAAAGCTTCACCATTTAGTTACTATTGACAATACTACTTGAGCTCCTGACTGCATTAATTGTGCAATATTGCCGTAGTAGTGTCATTTTTCAACGTAATCGAATGTGCCGAACTGTTGATTTTTGCCGAAAAGAATAAATAAGCGCCCCTGTCGGCAAATCTTGCAGTAGTGTTATTTGCTTATCGGAAGGAGGATTTTTAAAAGTAGGCTATTAACGTACGAACTGTTAGAATACACCAAAGGAGGAAATTACACAGAATGAAAAAACTACGAACGAAAAAATTCTTTGCGCTAGTCATTTCCCTGTTTATGATTGTGTCGATGATGCCGATTGTAGTAGCCACTGCTGATGTGCCGCCCGAAGTTGAGGGGCTGTACCCTGTAGGAGTGTGGCCGCTGGACCCCGGCACTTACGATCCAGCTCTTGATGACGAAAACATACCAGCCGGAGCGAGGGTCTTCGGTTTGTGGGATGCAGGTTTTGCACCGCTGGACGCACCAACTGCGATTACGGGCCATACTGCCGTGGGTAGTATGGCGCAATTGGCAGAGGGCACATTTTATGCTTTTATAGCAGGCAGCGGATTTGGCTATGTCGTCCTCGGTGTTGCGGGCATGGGAGCTGTGGCACCTCCGCCTCCGCCACCAGCAGCTCCCGACGGAGCTCCGGCAGAGCTTGCAGGCATGTATTCTGTGGGAGTGTGGCCTCTGGCTCCCGGCACATACGACCCATCTCTCGATGATGAAAACATACCAGCCGGAGCGGTAATTTTTGGCCTGTGGGACGAAGGCTTTGCGCCGCTGGACGCACCGGCCGCTGTTGCGGGTCACACAGCCGTGGGCAGCATGGCGCAATTGGCAGAGGGCACATTTTATGCTTTTATAGCAGGCAGCGGATTTGGCTATGTCGTCCTCGGTGTTGCGGGCATGGGAGCTGCGGCACCTCCACCTCCGCCACCAGCAGCTCCCGGCGGAGTTCCGGCAGAGCTTGCAGGCTTGTACTCTGTGGGAGTGTGGCCTCTGGCCCCCGGCACATACGACCCAGCCCTTGATGAAGAGAATATACCTGTCGGCGCAACAATTTTCGGTCTTTGGGACGCAGGGTTTGCGCCACTGGAAGCGCCAGCTGCAGTGACGGGATTTACGGCGGTAGGCAGCATGGCAGCCTTGGTTGACGGCACATTCTACACCTTCATCGCAGGGAGCGGCTTTGGTTATATAGTGCTAATGGGAGCTGTCGATGTAGCTGCCCCGGCTCCGACTCCGGCCCCGGCCCCGGCACCGGCTCCAGCCCCGGGAGGTGCGGCGACGTTGCTGCCGGATGACATGAGCGGGTACTGGTTTGCCGGCACAGATATCCAAGTCGGGATGACAGGGTACCATGACATGTACTTTCTCTTTGACTTAGCGGCCGCAGGCTTCGGTACGGGGCATGTGTATGCAATCTTCTTTTCAGACGATGGTGAAATTGCATTCTCCCAAGGGACTACGCTCACCACCTTCGATGCCGATTTCAACATGCAAACAAGGACCGTTGGCGCCGGAGAACGAGTCAGAGTCAGCGAAGTCAATGGTTATTCATTTGCGCTTGGCGGTTCAGGAAACAGCCTGAGCTTTATACTGACCTCTGCTCCTGGCAACTTTGCGGGGCTTTTGCCGGATAGGCCTCTGGCGGATTTGGCGCTGACAGAGCCGCCGCCGCCGCTTGAGTTCACCATTACGGTCCGCCAGCGCTCTGATGTCCAGATGAGCTTGTTTGATGTCCATGAGACATATGGTTTTATCTTCTTTGACATTGCAGTTAGAGACCAGAGGCTGTATATAATCAGGCTAAAGGCTGACGGCACGGTTACATTCAATAGGAACGTGACGATTCATTTTGCAAATGCTCAGACTGGCGAGATTGAAGATGCCCGAACCCTGTCGGTTACAGCGGGCATGCCAGTTACCGCAATGCAGATTCACGGCGGGCGCTGGTATCTCGGTGATGGATTCAGCAGCGACTTTGTGAAGTTTGTAGACGATACAAACCCTGCGTTGGTTCATATCCCAACAAGATTCCTCAACCCAAATGACCTACCCGCATCGATGACGGCATTTCGCGCAGCGGCGATACTCGAGCTCCACGACGGAACGCTGCGCCCATACTTTATATTCGGTGGGGACGCAGGCCGGCAGACACTAATTGTGCTGCTGGGGGGCATTGCCATTGCGATACCGCTTGGGATTATCATATTTGTCGCACACAGTCGCGAAGTTAAGTCGTCGGGCGTCAAGTTTGATCATGCCGAAATAAATGCAGATTGATGCAAATCATGAAACTGACTAACAGTAAAGGAGGACAGCACATTGAGTGGTAGGCAACAACAGCCACAACACCAAAGCATGATGGGTGAATTTACCGCCAGGTCCAGTTTGAAGAGACAAAATCTTGGCAGAGTCCTAAAACTGACGTGGAAGGTGGCAGCCCCCTATTGGGTGCAATCTGAAGAGCGGTTTATGAGTTGGTTCTTGCTGGCTCTAAACCTTGCAATTACAGGCCTGGGGACGTTCTTTGGACTGCGTTTCACAATCTGGAACGCAGACTGGACAAATGCGCTCGTCAATAGGGACATACTTTCGTGGCAGTTAAACATATGGGTATTCCTTGTCCTGGGTATAACAATGACCATCGTAGGCGTGTTGGGCGGATATCTGACATCGTGGATTCAGCTCAGATGGAGACGGTGGATGACTGCGCGATACCTAAGGTTATGGCTTGATAATAAAGCACATTACAAAATGACGTTGACAGGCCAAGACACGGACAATCCCGACCAACGTATTACAGAAGATATTTTCTTGTTCATCTTTAACACATGGACTCTGATATTTGACTTCGTCAGAGTAGGAATAATGCAGCTGTTTACGTTCGGCGTCGTACTGTGGGGTTTCTCCGATGTGCCGATTGTAGTTGGCGGTGCGCACCTGGAATTCCCAGGCTACCTCGTAGTTATGTCGCTTGTATGGGCGGCGATCACTACATTCATAGCTCACCTCAACGGCAAGCGGCTTGCGCGCATCACGTTCGACCAACAGAGGTTCGATGGAAACTTCCGCTACTCTTTGGCGAGGGTGCGCGAGAATTCCGAACAAATCGCACTCCTAAAGGGCGAGGCTGTAGAGCACACGCGCCTCATGCACATCTTCGGCGACAGCATTGTAAACACATTCCGCAACATGGGCGTAACGCTCCGATTCGGTACGGTAAACATGATGCTATCGTACGTCGATGCGATGATGTTCACGCTCGTGCTAGGCCCTGCGTGGCTGTGGCTGGGCGGGATTCAGGACTACGGCACGTTCCAGCTTATAGCGACGGCATTCCTCAACGTTGTAACATCGTTTAAGTGGTTCCAAACGCAGTACGTAAGCTTGGCGTCATATGTGGCCGTTGCAAACCGTCTATATGCGTTTAATGAAAACCATGAGAGGATGCTTGCGATTTCGGATGCAAGTAAACTTGTCAGAGAGTTTACGGGTGACAACGAAATCAAGATTGAAAACCTCGCCGTCAGCCTTCCAAATGAAAAACTGCAAGTTACCGCCGACCACATAGAAATCAAGAGCGGCGACAGAGTGCTCATAAAAGGCAGGACGGGTGCAGGTAAGACCACGCTGTTCAGGGCGATGTCTGGAATTTGGCCATTTGCTGAAGGCAAAATCCAATTGCCTAAGGATAAGCGCATCATGGTTCTGCCGCAACGCCCATACTTCCCAATCGGCACGCTAGAAGAAGCTATAAGCTACCCACAGCCAGCTGGCACATATCCGATAGAAGAAGTGCGGCAAGCCATACTTGATGTAGGCCTTACTCACTTTGCGGATCGCCTGGGTGAGATACATCACTGGAACATGGTCATGTCAGGCGGTGAGCAGCAGCGTATCGGTATCGCAAGGGCGCTGTTGTTCAAACCAGACTTCGTGTTCTTCGACGAAGCGACTGCCTCGATGGACGAACCATCCGAGCTGGACATTTACAATATGCTGCTTGAGCGCATGAAGGGCGCAACAATCATCTCAATCGGACATCGTTCTAGCCTGCAACAGTTCCACAAGCGCTTGCTGTTTGCCGAAGGCGCTGTTCCAGGGCAACCTGTTGCTCCATACAAGTTTGAAGAGCAAGATATTGAAATGGCAGCCCAGTATTTCGCAGAAGAGGAAGCTGAAAAAGAAAAGAACAAACCTCAGTAAGCTCCAAGCGGATCAGCTTGCCATAACCCGCAAAGCCATTGCAAACAGGCGGGCAAGCGAGTGCCTGCAAACACATACAAAGCACATATGGATAGGGCGTCTAGCCTTATCCATATGTGTGTGGTTTAACAAAATAAAAAGGTGTGATAACTATGTCGATGCCACCTATGATGCCTCCGCGCGGTTTTCGTCCATTTGGCCCAATGACTGATGATGAAAAAAGCGAAGTTCCAAAGATTACTAGGAAACTGGTTTTCCGTGCGCTGTCGTATCTAAAGCCCCACAAGGCAAAACTCCTGCTTATATTGTCGCTCATCGGGATATCCTCTGCGTTGGCGTTAGTCCCGACTATGCTAACTGGGCAAATTATTGACCGTGGCTTCCCCAGCGCCGGGGGGCCGGGCGACTTCAACCTTTTGATAACACTGATTCTTGCATCGTTTGGTGTTTTGATTGTGAGCGGACTCTTGGGCGTTTTGCAAAACTATCTCAACACATGGATGTCGCAGCATATAGTGTTCGATATGCGCAACCAAATGTTCCGGCACCTAGAGCACATGGCGCACCGTTTTTTCACGACAGAGAAACAAGGCGACCTGATTACGCGCCTAACGTCGGATATTGAGGGCGTAAACATGGTTATTTCAGGCACTCTCCTGAATATATTTTCCAACTTGGTTACACTTGTGCTTGCGTTGATTGCGTTGTTTGCAACTAACTGGCAGCTTGCCATAGTAGGCATGCTCGTCGTGCCATTTATGATAATCCCGACGCGCGTAGTTGGGCGCAAACGCTTTGACATACTGCTTAAAACACAAGAAAAGCAAGACGGACTGAACCAGATAATGAACGAAACGCTGAGCGTTTCGGGGTCGCTGCTGCTCAAACTATTTACGCGCGAGCAAAAAGAGTACGAAAAATACAAAAAAACTAATACAGACCTTATGAAGCTGAGCATCCGTGAGAGCATCGTGGGGCAGTGGTTTATGATGTTCATGCGGGTGCTGATGGAAGTCGGGCCCACAATCATCTATCTTGTTGCGGCAATCCTGATTTTTAGATTTGGTCAAATAGACATAACCTTCGGCGCAATTGCCGTTATGGTTGCGCTAGTCAACCGCATGACCTTCCCAATAGCGACATTCTTTAGCATACAAGTAGACTTGACTCGCTCCTTAGCACTATTTAACCGTATATTCGATTATTTTGACATGCCGCAAGAAGTCAAAAACAAGCCAGATGCGGTTGCCCCCGGGAAAATAGCGGGAGATATTGAATTCCGGAATGTCAAGTTTCACTACAACGAAGAAAGCCCAATACTCAAAGGCGTTTCATTCACAGTCAGGAGGGGCACAACGACAGCAATCGTAGGGCCGTCCGGTGCGGGCAAATCAACAATAATTAACTTAATACCGCGCCTGTACGATGTTTCGGAGGGCAGCGTGCTGATTGATGGGCTAGACGTGCGCGATGTCGATATGTTCGCATTGCGCAGCAGCATGGGATATGTTACACAAGACACATACATGTTCAACGGCACAATAAAAGACAATCTGATATACGCCCGAGATGACGCAACAGACGAAGAAATTATAGATGCGTGCAAGAAGGCGAATATCCACGACTTTATCGAGGGGCTGCCGGAGAAATACGACACTGAAGTCGGCAATAGAGGTTTGAAGCTATCAGGCGGTGAAAAACAGCGCCTGTCGATTGCGCGGGTAATGCTGAAAAACCCGACCATCCTCCTGCTTGACGAAGCGACAAGTTCGCTCGACTCGATATCCGAAAGCATGATACAAGAGGCGATAAACCCCTTGCTAACGGGAAGGACTGGGGTCGTCATTGCGCACCGCTTATCCACTGTTATGGAAGCAGACGACATACTCGTCATAAAAGATGGGGAAGTCCAGTGCCGCGGGACACACAGGGAGTTGCTCGGAAGCAACGATGTGTACAAAGAATTGTACGACACTCAATTTAAAAAAGCGATTGAAGACTATCAAGCACACTGATATCATTGACCGCCAACTCCAAGTGTGGTATAATTGCTATTATCAAAATGGCTCGCATTTGCGTTTGTGTGAGCCATTCGGTATTTAGGGAGGACGTAGTGTATGGAAGAGTTGCGCAAGACTATATTTCTTGTTGACGACGATATGACAAACCTGACCATAGGAAAGAAGGCTCTTGCCGGAAAATTCAACGTGTTTACGCTAAATTCCGGCCCTGTGATGCTAAGGCTGCTAGAAAACATAACGCCAGACCTAATTTTGCTGGATGTTGACATGCCGGAAATGGATGGGTATGAGACGCTAAAACAGGTTAAAGCAAGCGAGCACGCTGCGCATATACCAGTTATCTTCTTAACTGCTCTGAGCGACGAGGAAGCGGAGCTAAATGGGCTTTCGCTAGGGGCGATTGATTATATTACAAAACCCTTTTCGACCCCGCTCTTGCTCAAGCGCATAGATGTTCACCTCCTTGTCGAGTCTCAAAAACGCGAACTTCAGGCTCAAAAGCTTGAGCTTCTGTTCTATAACAACAACCTGACGCAAGTGACGGACGAAAAAAGAAAAACAGTTAAGGAACTTAAAAAGGCCATTGCATTGCACCTGGCCGAAATTGAGAGGCACTGCGACAAGCTTGCCGGAGGACAAGCTGACCCTGCAATAGTCGGTCTACTTGCAAAAATTCATCATGAATTTGACAAAATGGCAGAGAGCGTGTCGGATGGGAGAGAACCATAAGAATGGGGAAACTACTGCATAATGCAAGTATAAAAACAAAATTTATTGCCGTGTTTATACTTGTCCTTATCTTTGATACAGCAGTGGTGGCAGTTTCCGTAGGGGTTCAGTTGCGGGCCCAGACGAATGAACTTATTAGCGAACGCCTAGAAGGCAACGCCAGCCTAGCCTTAGGCATTTTTGAGACGGTAAGAAGCTACACAGAATGGATGCTGGATGCCGTGGCATCCATGCCATACGTGCATGATGCATTGCTTGGTGGAAGCGACGCAGAGGCCACCCACGACAACCTAGAGAGAAACCTGAAGGCCTTCTTCACAAGCATGAACCAGTTTGAAGAAGGCGTTCATACCTATGCCAATATATTTGTGTTTGACTCACAATTTAATCTTGTGGCAAAGGCGGACCCTGAAGGGGAGCGCATAGATTTGACAAATCCGGTATTTACCGAAAACATCGTTATGGCACAAATGGGAAGTCCCTTTGTGTCCCCCGTTATAAGGAGCCCCCAAACCGGGCTGATGCAAGTTTTGTTTACTCAGCCCGTGATAATCGGCGACAGCTTTTATGGAATGGCAGCAGTGCTCGGAAATACAGAAGGCCTGTCTTTTTTCTTGCGCGACCCTGTGCACGACTACGATAGCTTTATCAATATTGCCGATAGCGCAGGCACTATATTTTTTTCTAATAGGAGCATATACATAGGGCGGCATGTTGACGACTTAGGGGTTTACGAAGCATTTGGTCACATACCTCTAAACACCGTGTTCTACCACACCTCGGCAATAACCGGAATTGACAAAGTCGCCTACATAATCCGCGAAACCGAGCTGGACTGGAAAATTATCAGTTTTTTCGATGCCGACGCCGTGGCAAACACAGTGTGGATAATCTTTGTGTCGATACTGCCTACAATCCTCGGCATATTAATAGCGTCCACATTTGTAATTTTCATGGTCAACCGGTCGCTGACGCCACTTAACGCTTTGGCGGGCGTGGCAAAGGAGGTTGCAAAAGGTAACTTCAAGGTTAAGTTCGACAACCGCAAAAATGATGAGATTGCCGAAGTTTCCAAAGCTTTTTTGGAGATTGTGACTGCGCTAAACCTATTGCAAGATAATTTTAAAAGGGCCGAAAACGCAATGATAAGCGGGGACACGCAATATAAGCTTGAGGACGCAAGGCTGGGCGGAGTTTATGACGAACTGTTTGTAAGCACGAACAACATCGTAAAACACATGCAGCAGCTAACGATAGAAGCGGAAAACGCCTCTAAAGCAAAAAGCGAGTTCCTGTCTAAGATGAGCCACGAAATACGCACGCCCATGAACGCCATCCTAGGCATGGCGGAGCTTGTGCTGCGCGAAAATGCTATTGATGCGGCGCACGAGCACGCTATGACAATAAAGCAATCCGGCAATCACCTCCTGACCATAATAAACGACATACTGGATTTGACAAAAATTGAAAGAGGGCGGCTTGAATTAGTAAATTCGGAATACCGTTTTCACTCAACTATAAATGACGTCATCGGATTGATAAAAATGCGCATGACAAATCCGGACTTGTGTTTTGCAGTCTACATGGACAAAGAAATTCCCGATGCGCTTTTTGGAGACGAGATTCGAATCCGGCAGATACTGCTAAACCTTCTGACCAATGCCGCAAAATACACTAAAGAAGGCTTTTTCACGCTGGACATAACCGGAGAAAAGCTTGGAGAAGATGCTATCATGCTGACGATGGGGGTAAAAGATACGGGCATAGGAATAAAGCCAGAGGATATGGAAAAGCTTTTTGGGGAGTTCGTCCAGTTTGATATGGAGAAAAACCGCAATGAAGAGGGCAGCGGGCTGGGCCTTGCGATAACCAAGAACCTGGTTGAGCTAATGGGCGGAAAGCTTGAGGTTTTTTCCGAATATGGCAAAGGCAGTGAATTTACTGTGATTCTGCCGCAAAAGCTCTGCGAAAAGAATGCAGAATCCGAAGAAGGGGAGGGGCTGCAGGAATTTGAAGGCGAGAAGGTGCTGCTGTACGGGAGCACGCCCATATATACGATATATGCCGTTCGCGCCTTGGAAGATTTAAATGTGGACTATCACATAATATCCGACGATAACGAACTGAAGAGCAAGCTCCTTGAGGGCAGCTTTAATTACGTATTTGCAGAAGACGAGCTGGCTTTTTTGGCTGAAAGTACAGTGAAAACGCAAAAGCTGGATACAAAAGTTGTTATGATGACCGACACAAATGAGACAAGGGGAGACCACGAGCTTGCGAACCTTATGATGCCTGCGTACTTGTTATCCATTGCAAATGTCCTCAAGGGCAATGGCGCAGGATATTTTGCATATTATAAGCATTCGGAGCGATTTACGGCGCCGGACGCAAACGTCCTGCTAGTAGATGATATACGCACTAACCTAAAGGTTGGCGAGGGGCTGTTGAAACCATACGGCATGGGCGTTACCTTGTGTATCAACGGAAAGGAAGCCGTAGAAGCAGTTGTGGCAGGGGATTATGATATTGTGTTCATGGATCACATGATGCCTGAAATGGACGGCTTGGAGGCTGTAAAAGTCATACGCGGGCTTGCAGAAAGCATGGGGGATAAATATTCAGTTCTGCCAATTATAGCCTTGACCGCAAACGCTGTTGTGGGAGCAAAAGATATGTTTTTGAAGAATGGGTTTAATGACTTTATCTCAAAGCCCATAGAGCCGGCAAAGCTAGACAGCGTCCTGACAAAATGGATACCAAAAGAAAAACAAAAGCATGGCAAGAACGCTTTTGCTCATGCGGAAGCGGGGATGGGCGCCGAAATAATCATTGAGGACGTTGATACAGCAAAGGGCATAATGATTTCAGGCGGCAGCGCCGACAGCTATGTGGATACGCTCAGAGTGTTCTACAAAGATGGCCTGGTAAAGGCAGGGGAGCTTGCGAGATGCCTGGAGAGGGGCAATTTGCCGCTGTATACCACCTACATACACGCCCTCAAATCCGCCTGCGCAAACATAGGCGCAAACAAGCTTTCAGAAGAGGCAAAAGCCATTGAAGCAGCAGGTATAAAGCTGGACAGGGCCTTTATAGCAAAAAGGCACGGTGAGTTTTTGGAAAGCTTGGAAAAGCTGCTAAAAAACATAGGCGAAGTGGTTTCCTCAAACCTAGAGAAGTCGGGTGCCGAGGATTTTGATATGGGGGAGCTGAAAGTCCGGCTCAACAAGCTTAAAGCAGCTCTTGAGAACTTCGATTTGGTAGCAATCGACGAAGCCTCTTTGGAGCTGCAGGTTTATTCGCTACATCCGGACGATATTGGCCAGGCTCTGGGAGAGGTATTGCAAAATGTGTTTATTGGCGAATATGAACAAGCCATAGGCGGCATTGATGAGCTGCTGTAGCCTATGGCTTGTTGAGTTGAATACGGCTCAAGTTTGCGAGTAGCCCTTGGGAGTCACAGTGTCTTTAAGAATGACGTCGTGTGCGCCGCCCTCTACGATAGACGTTGCGGAAACAAGCGTAAGTTTTGCCTTCCCCTGCAGCTCCGGAATAGAAAGTGCCCCACAATTGCACATGGTCGAACGAATCTTTCCAAGTGTGATTTTCAAATTATCCTTTAGGCTGCCTGCGTAAGGAACATAGGAGTCGACGCCCTCCTCAAACGAAAGCGACTCCGAGCCGCCCAGGTCGTACCGCTGCCAGTTGCGTGCGCGAGCAGAGCCTTCGCCCCAATACTCCTTCATATAATTTCCGCCGATACTGACGCGGTTGGTCGGGCTCTCGTCAAATCTGGCGAAATAGCGCCCAAGCATAAGAAAATCTGCGCCCATAGCAAGCGCGAGCGTAAAATGGTAGTCGTGGACAATCCCGCCATCCGAGCAAATAGGGATATAGATTCCGGTGCGCTCAAAATACTCGTTTCGTGCTTTGCAAACATCAATAACCGCCGTAGCCTGCCCGCGCCCCAGGCCTTTTTGCTCGCGGGTTATACATATGGAGCCGCCGCCGATGCCGACTTTGACAAAATCGGCACCGCTGTCTGCAAGGAATCGGAACCCATCGCCATCCACAACATTTCCGGCGCCAACTTTTACGTCGTCGCCGTACTGCGAGCGGGTCCAGGCAATCGTTTGTTTTTGCCATTCCGTATGCCCCTCAGACGAATCGATGCAAAAAACATCTGCCCCTGCGCTCAGAAGCGCAGGGATGCGCTCTGTGTAGTCGCGTGTGTTTATCCCTGCCCCGACGACATATTTTTTGTCCGAGTCCAGCAACTCCAGAGGGTTTGCTTTGTGAGAGTCGTAATCCTTGCGGAAAACCATGTGAACCAGCCTGCCTTTGCTATCGAGCACTGGCAGGCAGTTTAGCTTGTTGTCCCAGATGATGTCGTTGGCTTCTTTGAGCGAAGTGCCGGAGGGTGCGGTGATAAGTTTTTCTACGGGAGTCATGAATTCGCAGATGCGCTCTGTGCCATTCATGCGACTCAGGCGGTAGTCGCGGCTGGTGACAAGGCCCACGAGGCGCCCATTGTGCGTCCCATCCGAAGTTATTGCGACGGTGGAATGCCCGGTTTTTTTCTTTAGCGCTTGGATGTCCTCAAGTGTCGCCTCAGGGCTTAGGTTAGAGTCGCTGGTGACAAAGCCCGCCTTGTATGACTTCGCCCTTCCGACCATAGCAGCCTGGGTTTCAATAGCCTGCGAGCAATAAACAAAAGACACGCCTCCCTCCTTAGCAAGCGATACAGCCATCTGCTCGTCGGAAACAGCCTGCATTATGGCGGAGGTCAGCGGTATGTTGATGGATAGTTTAGGTTTTTCACCGTTTTTGTGTTTGACAAGCGGTGCTCTAAGGCTGACATTGTCAGGGATGCACTCAGTGCCTGAATACCCAGGAACCAGCAAATACTCGCTAAAAGTGCGAGAGGGCTCCGGAAAAAAATAAGCCATATGAAAGTCGCTCCTTTCTCTCTACCGAAAAGCATAAAAATAACCAACACTACATTCTATATTACAAAAATTATAGGGGGGGCACTAACAAGTGTCAAGGCTTATTTTTTTGCGTAGGGATAGAGTCTGATTTAACAGTTTAGCCAGTTGATGCGCTTTAAAGAAATATTTCAACTTTATTCATGCAATAGACATAAAGTTTATCTATTATTCATAGTATGGCAGACAAATTAGGCAAAATTCTTGTTGTCTGCTCATTTGAGGAGGCTAGTAATGAACCACGACCAAGACCATGAAAATGAAAGCGGCCAAAACCCAAGCTTTGGCTACTCGCCGGCATCCGAAGTTCCTGAAGATGTGCAGGATGCAGACTGCTCACATGTTGACGCAGTGGCTCCTGCTGCTTCTGCGGAACTGGCTGAACCGGAAAAACCATCGGTCATACAGGCAGCCATCGTACGGCAGAGCGTTCCCGAGTGGCGGCTCACGAGACGCAGCGAGCCCCTCCCGGAAGAAATGCGGGAGCCTTCGTTTCGGG
>WQSH01000040.1 GCA_009787995.1 Oscillospiraceae bacterium | reverse complement strand
CCACTCATAGCGCACGCTGCCTCGTTCAAAGGCTAGTTTCAACAGCGAAGCGCATTTCTCGCACGAAAGGGTTCCGTCCGGCTGGTACTTAGGGAAAAAGGCTTCGGAGTTATCTATGAACTCCTGCTTGTTGGCTATGCCAAACAGCCTCTCTGCTTTCTGATTAATCTCCACGATTTTATATTCCTCGTTAAAAATACCGCAAACCATCGGCGACGAATCCAGCAGAGCCTGTGCCCTTTCCTTAACCGTGCGTTCAATTTCCTGAGCCCTTTTAAGCTCAGTCAAGTCTCTGGTGTATGACACGAGCATATCTTTGCCCGCACTGGTAACAAAGTGTTTGAAGATACACTCAGATGGCACCAGCGTGCCATCTTTCTTATGATGAAGCCACTCGAAACAGTGATATCCCACCTCATAAGTTTTGCTGACAACTTCGACGGCCATTATTTCCGTAGGCGTGCCGCAAGGCTGGAATTCCGGCGAAATGCTAAGAAGGTTATTAGTAATCAAGCTCACATCGTCAATCCCGAAAAACTCCTTTGCCTGCTCGCTTACAAAGGTGGGGTTGTTGCTGCTCTTATCCCACAGCGAAATAACATATGGGGACGCCTCAATCATGGCCTTGTTTATCTCATTAGCTTCTCGTACTTTTTCTTCTGCCGCCAGAGCTTTGCGCAAATCTTGCAGATATGCTATAAGCAAAGCGGCAGCCCTGAATTTGATTCGCACAATTGTGATATCCGTAGGCACCTCCTGTCCGCCTGCATCAAGGTGAACCCAACTAAATGTGGTACGTCCATCTACTTTTGCTTGATCAAAAAACATCCTAGCTTTTTCTTTTGATGATGCGCCACAGGGCTGGTACTTCGGAGAGAACAGAAGAAACTTCCCTCCAAAGGTTTCTAGGTACTCCTCCTTATCTTCAAACCCAAACATCATATGGGCCTGAAAATTACAATCTATAAGTTTCGTGTTCATATCAAATACGTTCACGGCTATTGGGGCGGCGTCTAATATGAGCTGAATGCGCTCGTATATTTTCCAATCGGCATCAAATTGCATATTTCCTTACCTTCCTCGCAAATCTGTGTCAGTGTGCATCACAGACTATCAGTTTGAATCATATATGAAGATGCAAATTTTGTCAACAAATGTGGGCGTCAGAAGCCGTTTTTATGCTTTTTTATGGTTGCTATTCAGTGCCGCCAAGAAAACCTAGTAGTAGGCACTGAATAATATTATGCTTTCGGAGGCCGCAGGCCAATTTTATATTTACATTGCCGGAATAAAGTCGTATAATACAGCTTGAATGAAGCACACTAAAATAAAATACATAAATAGGAGTGACAAGACATGGAAATGCCAAAATTTTTTCAAATCATGAGTGAGGAAACCCCAGCAGTATCCAAGGGCTTTTTTGACATGGCAGGCGCCATTCAAAAAGAAGGCGGGCTCGACGACAAAACCTTCCAGCTCGTTTACATCGCCATCAAGGCCGCAGGCGGAAGCGATGGGCTTGGCTCGGTTGTAGCCCATACGGTTATGGCAAAGCAGGCAGGCGCAACCCGCGAAGAAATCCGCGGCGCCATACTTGTTTCTTTGATGACAAACGGCCTGCAAGGCGTAGTCTCATGCCTCGAAGCGGCGCTCGACGCATACGACAAAGCGTAAGCAGGGGGGGCTCTTCCTCGTCAGCACTTGCCGCATTTGCCATAGTAGAACACGTGGTGCCTGCTGACCGTGGCTTTCAGCTCCGGCGCTATCTTGGCATACATTCCCTCGCAGCCTGAGTCGTGTGGAACGTCGATAATCGCTCCACACGACTCGCATATAAAATGGTCGTGGCGCACTGTTGTTGCGTCAAATCTTTCTTGTCCATTTATAGTCCCCAGACTGATTATCTCGCCTCTTTCGCGAAATTCGCTTAAATTGCGGTAGACCGTGGCAACGCCAATGTCTGGGTGCTCGCATTTTAGCTCGCTGTGAATCCACTCCGCCGTCGGGTGGCTGGTGGCGGACGCCAACTTTTCCATAATTGCTTCGCGTTTCCTGCTAAACCTTCTGCCCTTCATCTTGTGTCCTCTTCTCTTCCAAAATCGTCACTAAGTCGCCTATGCCCTTCCTTCCGAATAAAATGTCCGAATCATTAACGATTAGTGCCGGCACGCTCATTATGCTATGCTTGTCCCGCAATTCCGGAAAATACGTCAAATCTACCATGGCTGCCGTTATGTCCGGATTTAGAATACTCAACCTCTGGCATGCTTGGACCAAATCGGGGCACATAGTGCATGACAGGGATATTCCAATTTTCAAGTCAAATGTTGGGAGTTTTTTGATCCGAGCCTTCAGAGAATCTTCAATTGCCTGCCCCGGACCCACTATATTGTATATCGCAAGGATGAACGATTCCAGCTCATGCCCGCCCGGAACTGCGTTGAAGCTTGCGCCTGTATACTCGCCGCCGCTGTCCAATAGCGCCACCACCGGGTACATTGCCTCACCCAGCTTTGATTCAAGCTGCGCATTCTCCCCCTTATCAAATACCTGTACATCTACTTTGTCGGTGATTTCGGCAAATTGATTTAGGAATTGTCTGATTTTTTCCGAAAGCAGGTCATTTTTTTTCAGCACTGCCCTAATCCCTACTTTGCTTTGGCACCGCCCCATGACATATTTTATCTGTGCACGAGTGTCGTCTGTAAAGAAGTCCTCCGCAATCTCATGCCCAGGCTCTTCATGCTCAACCGCAATGCCAAGCTCTAATTTCTTCTCAGCTATATACCGCTCCGCACCCGTAGCTGCAATCGCCCCGTCTGACACGGCTGTGACCAATTGGCGCAGCCGTTTCGGCCTTATATCTCCGGCCGCCCAGACTCCCGGCTTATTCGTCTCCATCTCATCGCTTGCCAGGACATAGCCGAACCGATCCATTTCAATGTGGTTCTTGAGCATCTCGCTTATCGGCTCGTATCCCACAAAGACGAAAACGCCGAAGCTGCTGTCCCCCCGTCCCACATAATATGTCCAGGTTTCCTTTGTCTTGTTGTCTATGAACTTTGCCTCTTTAAGCACATTTGTGCCCCGGACATAGATGATTTCCGTATTGAATTTGACCTCTATTTTCTCGTGTGCCAAAACCCTGTCGGCAATGGTCTTTGAGCAGGTAAATTCCGGCTCCCGGGCAATAATCGTGACCTTGCGTGCAAAGCGCGTCAGGAAAATCGCTTCCTCCGCCGCAGCAAAACCCGCACCTATTACAAAAACTTCTTTCCCTGCGAAAAACGCACCGTCGCATGTGGCGCAGTAGCCAATGCCCCTTCCGGTAAACTCCGCCTCGCCTTCAAACCCCAGCTTGCGCGGCCTTGCGCCCGTCGCTATGATAATGCCGAGCGCCCGGTATGCCTCCCCCACCTTCGTGGTAAGCTCCTTTATGTCTCCTTCAAGCGCGACGCCCACAACATCGTCCGTCACAAACTCTACGCCAAAGCTGACAGCCTGCTTCTTCATCTCCGCAGTCAAAGCTTCGCCGCTGGTGGTAAGCAACCCCGGATAGTTGCGGACTTCTGCGGTAATCTTAATTTGCCCTCCTATGTCGGATTTCTCGATGACGAGAGTCCTTAACTTTGCCCGACCCGCATAAATGGCGGCGCTGAGCCCGGCGGGCCCAGCACCTACGATTATGAGGTCATACAGATTCGCTGTATTAATCATAATCGCTCTCCTTACAGCTTACCAACCAAGTCTAAACTGGGCTTTAGCGTTTCTGCGCCGGGCGTCCATTTTGCCGGGCAAACTTGGTCGCCATGTTTTGCTACAAATTGCGCCGCCTGCACCTTCCTGAGCAGCTCTTCGCTGTTTCTGCCAATGCTGTTGGAGTTGACCTCGTAAGAAACGATTTCCCCCTCCGGATTAACAATAAATGTCCCTCGCAGAGTGAGCCCCTCTTCAGCTATCAGCACGCCAAAGTCATTTGAGATAACATGGGTCGGGTCTGCCAGCATGGGGTAATTAATTTTTTTGATTGTGTCTGAGGCGTCGTGCCAAGCCTTGTGGGTGAAGTGCGTGTCGGTGGAGACGGAATATATCTCACAGCCAATGTCTTTAAAAGCGGCATAATTGTCTGCCAAATCTCCCAACTCGGTGGGGCATACGAATGTGAAGTCTGCCGGGTAAAAGAAAAATACTGACCAACTGCCCTTGATGCTTTCATTGCAAACGTCGATAAACTCGTTGTTATGATACGCCGTAGCTTTAAACTCGCCTACCTTTTTCCCGATTAGTGACATGTTGTATTCCTCCTAGAGTTTAATAACGATAATCATTATCGTTTAATGTTTATAAAATAGCATACGCTGGCTTTCTTTGTCAAGCGCATTTCTTTCGTCAATTCGCCAATTCTTTCCGTCATTTTGACAGCGCCCAATTGCGTGCCCCTCGATTCATGGCGTCAACCATATTTAATTTTGTAGTTGACAAACCGCTCGTTTCCGTGCATAATTACCAGAAACGACATGCGGCGGTGGCATATGGAATCGAAACAAAAGAAAATCACAACGCGCGAGCTTTGCTACATTGGGATATTCACGGCAGTCATAGCTGTTTGCGCTCAAATTACCATCCCTCAGCCCGGAGGTGTTTCGTTCACTTTGCAGGTCTGGGCAATTTCTTTGGCAGGGCTTGTGCTTGGGCCAAAAAATGGGACAGCAGCCGCAGTAATATACGTCCTGCTGGGTATATTCGGCGCACCTGTTTTTGCAAACTTATCAGGTGGTTTTGGCGTTATCATGCGACCTACGGGCGGGTTTATCCTTTCCTTTCCCGCTGTTGCCCTGCTTGCAGGGCTCGGGGAGCGCAAGGGCGGCATTGTTTGGGCCTTATTAGGACTTGCCGCAGGCAGCATAGTTAACTGGGCTGTTGGCTTATTCTGGTTTAACTGGATTACGGAGTTTGGGCTCCGCCTATCCTTTGTCTCCGCCGTCGCCCCCTTTATCCCCGTGGGCATTATCAGAACTGCCGTGCTGCCTATGATAAGCAAAAGCATTAAGGCTGCACTGAGGAAAGCGAAGGTACCAATATGAAATTGCGCCCCCATCATCTATTATGCACCCAAGGATACAGCGGCAAGGGCTACAGCGATGATTTCGTTGAAAACATGACCGCCATCACAACACATTTACGAAGCGACGCCGACGCCGCTGTCGATATTGTGTTCTTTACAGACGATATTTGCAAAAAATGCCCCCGCATGGTCAGCGACGGTTTGTGCAAAAACGACGCCAAGGTCAAGCTGTTTGACAAGAAGATATCCGACTACTTTGGTATTGAGGAAAAAACCTACATATACCAAGACATCATCGGCGAAATCAACGCTAAAATGACGCCCCGCATGATGGACGACATTTGCGGCGACTGTGAGTGGTATCCGATAAGCTCATGTAGAAAAGTCATACTGGACACCCACTAAGTTGGAGAATCACAATGCGAAGCTTTAACGAAAAATCTAAATCATCCTACAACCTTCCATCATTTCCCTGTTCCGGACGCATTTGCGAAGGAGGCCAATAGGGTGCTGAGGGGCGAGGGCCATATCTACATCGCCGACATTTATCTGCCCGCCGTAATCAGGGCGCTTATAAGCCCATTCGTGCCTATTTCAAGGGCGGGTGATGTCAGATTTTATTCGCCAAAAGAGATAGCCAGCATTTTTCAGAGGCATGGTTTCAAGGCCACAGGCACGAAGGTTGTTGGGTATGTTCAAATTATTGCATTGCAGAAAACTTGAATATGCACTCCCCCTGTGGTATCATGCTTGGAAGTATGGCAAAGCTGTTTTCAGTTCCGGAAAGGCTAGTTATGAGCAAAAGAAGAGCCAAAGTTTTGACTGTTGCGTTCGGCATTGCAGTCATAGCGGCAATCGTCTCGTTTTTTTCGATACGCATACCAGTGCCTCCCCTGCAAGTGGGATTTTTGTTTTATGGTGCGCCCACTGAGGACACCGCGCAATATTTCGAACAGCCTCTGATTTACAGTATGGACTTTTCTCGTATAAGCGTTGCCGATACCGTCCGCCTGAGTCATTTTGACCTGATTGTCATAGATGAGTCTGTCACTGCCTACCCCGGATTTTCTGACGCCGCTGACAAAATGCGCACATATATAGAAGGCGGCGGGAGGGTCGCCCTGACCGGAAGCGCCAGAAGGTTGCTGGAGCATATGAAGCCCGAGGCGGCGCACTTTGCACGCTATACCCCTGCGCAAGGAATCTCCTTGGATGGCGCAGATTCGCAATTTAGCCAATTAGGTCAAATTTTTGCGGATTATATGCACTACTTTGTAAGGTTTAGGGATTACGAGTACCTTAGAGACAGGCATGCGGGATATGCCCTGCAAATATCGCAGCATATAACCCCAATCGTTTACAGCGGCGACCGGAGCGGTGCTATAGCCGCAAAGCTAAAACTGGGGCAAGGCGCAATATTTTACTTTGGGGCGCTCTTGCCGGACAACATATTTACCACCTCATTTGACTTTGTCCCCCGCAATGGGCAGCTGCCCTATTTCAACAACACTGCGGCGGCGGCCAGCCATCTTCTCTGGAATGAACTGGCGTCCTCAATTTCCAAAGACGTGCGCGGCTTTACGGTAAGGCGTGTCTTTGGCTCACATGGCCGCCCCTCCATGGCGCACCAAACCCATTCCGAAGTGCTCTCTGCCTTAGGGCATGGCTACATGGAAATTTGGGCGGAAATGGCACAGAGGCACGGCCAAATCGCATCCTTTTCAATTGCCCTTGGCCGCTATGAATGGTTTTTGAGGTATGAATCCTTTGGTTACGCACTTAGAAACAGCGATGGTAGCTTCCAAAACGACAGAGCGGACGATTTTTATGCATGGGGCACGCATATCGTCCACGATGGGAGATGGTTAAACCTCGCCCGCTCCGATTCGCGCCTGAGCTTTTTTGACGACCCGCAAGAGGCGACGCGCTCCTTCCCCAGTGTAATCGATTTTAACGGCGATGGCATTCCCGACTTGATTTCCGGAAGCTCCGACGGTTTTTTCCACGTGTTCGAAGGCGTTTCAATGGAGCCTCGCTGGACAGTTGAGGCAAGGGGTCTGCTCCTCGGGCCTGATGGCGAACCGTTGTCCACTGGTGCGTTTTCCGCACCCTCATTTAGGCGTGACCCAATGCGCCGCGACATAATGGTCAGCGGCAGCTATAGCGGCAATGTCTATATATGGGAGTGGCACGGAGGTTTGCAGACCGGCGACTTGCTCATGGTCATTCCTCCGCCTGAGGGCGAAACCCTTTCCGCCCCCGACATCTCGGAATATGCGCACTATCTTACGGTGGGCTTTGCAAGCGGCAATATCTATATCTATGAATATCTCCTTCTTGATTTAGTCCCGCCATATAGGATTATCGAAACAGGCGAAAAAAACGCAGCCCCCCGGGCGTTTGACGCAAGCGGGAGTGAGCTTGTCGTCGGTACGCATAATGGCGACATACTTCATTACATCCGGGTTACCCATGATTTCGGCGAAGATTGGGAGCGGCGCGGCAATCTGCGGCAAAACGCATATGCAGGGCCGGACAACTTCAAGGGCATAGATGGAATAAACACGGGCAACAACGTCACGCCCCTCTTGGCTGACCTCAACGGGGACGGCCATCTGGATTTGGTCTGGGGGCTTTTGGAATACGGCGGCTTTTCAGTTTCAATGACTGACGATCTGTTCCCTTATAGGGCTGAGCTGATTGCGGCGCTCAAATCGCTCGAGGGCATGTTTGTCCCAATAAATCTCCACAGCTTTACGCACAACTACAAAACGCTTGAAGACGAGAGGCTCATGCTGGAAGCGGAACTTGCCGCTTTGAGGGCGTACGGAATTGAATCTCCCACAGGCGTAAACCAACATACGTGGTGGACTTCAGCGCAGTCCCATGGGCAGACGCTGTTTCTTCAGTTGGAAAAAGGATTCCTTTGGAACTTAGGTTTCAGGCCCAGCAATTCCCCCGCAAACCCATCCTACCGGGCTGAGTTCGGCATAATTTCGCCGTTTTACCTGCATGGGGAAAATGGGCGCCGTATGTTGCTGTACAACGCAAACTACCTGCATGACGGTTTCTGGGCGCCTGCCAGATACGATTTCCCCATAACCATCTATAGCAACCCTTGGAGAGGCGCACTGTACAACCACCAAGCATTGGAGGATTTCATTTTCAGGATTCGGGATGCACAGGAGGCTCATCTTTTCAACTTTGTCACAGAGACCCAACTTGTCAAGACCGTTGCGGCGGCGATGGCTACCGATGTGAGGATATACATGCGGCCTATGGATATTCTTTCGGACTTCCTCAGGAGGGCCATGGGCAGAACCCCAAGATTCGACCGATTTCTGGTCACAGAGCACAGCGACGCCTCCGCCCCCCTGTTTGAGGAAACATACGCAAACTCCATTGGAGTCAGAATTGAGCTTTGCAGCACGCTCCGCCCTTTTCTGGACACTGACTCCCCCGTGCGCTTTGCAACCGGCAATATATTCTACCTGACTTTGGCGGGCGGCGGGAACCGGGGAACACGCATCTGGACAAGGTATCAAAATGTGAGTCCGGCGACGCACCTCATGGCTGTCAATCTGCCTGCGGAGATAGTTCGCGACGGCAATATGATTACAGTCGAATTTCTGGAAGATGGGCTGCAGCAGATATTCCTATATTCGGAAAGCGGCGTAGACATTCAAAATGAAGCCTTTGAAGTGCGCAGTGTTAGCCAGCGCATCTATAGAATCAGCAAAACAGGCGACAGGGGCACTCTTGAGATACAAGTGTATTAGGAAAGAACAGGGGGAGGCTATATTCGTGAATAGTGCAGTTTTATTCTTGGAAAATGCGGCGAAAACACATGGGGGAAGAATTGCCCTAAAGTCAGAAAAAGGCGCTATGACATATGCACAGCTGCGCGACAGCTCGCACAGCGTAGGAACTGCTCTTTTGTCGTTGCAGCCAAAACTTGCAAGTACCATAAATCCTGTCCTCGTGCTTTTGGACAAGGGGATAGACACAGTCACCGCTTTCATGGGGGTACTTTACAGCGGGAACCCTTATGTCCCGCTGGATTACGAGATTCCCATAGCCCGGCTGGAAAAAATCTTGGATAATTTATCGCCAAAATTTATCATCACGGACGAAACCGCAAAATCCAAACTCGACGGCGCGCAGCTGGGAGGTGCGGAGGTTTTAATTTTCTCGGAGCTTGCGTCCGCAAAGCCGGACGGCGATAAAATTGACCATGCGGTAAGTCTGGTGCTCGACAGCGATCCTATATATGTCATGTACACATCGGGCTCTACGGGCGTGCCGAAAGGTGTCGTAATCCCTCATCGTGGCGTCATAGATTTTGCCCATTGGGTAAAAAACACATTTTGCATCACGCACGAATCAGTGATGGGAAACCAAGCCCCATTTTACTTTGACAACTCGGTATTTGACATATACGGCGCATTTTCCGCAGGCGCCGCGCTTGTTTTAATCCCAAATGTGCTATTTATTTACCCTGACAAAATCCCGGAGTATATAAACGAAAGCGGCATAACCTCCATTTTCTTTGTCCCGACCGTGATGATTAATATCGCCAACTCAGGCATTTTGTCCAAGGTTAAAATGCCTAATTTAAAATCTGTGATGTTTTGTGGAGAAATAATGCCCACCAAACAGCTCAACGTGTGGCGCAAAAACCATCCTGTGGCTCTCTACGCAAACCTCTACGGCCCGACCGAGATCACCGATGTATGCACCTACTACATCGTTGACAGGCCTTTTGACGACTCAGAGGCCCTGCCCATAGGCAAGCCATGCAAAAACATGGGGGCGCTCATCCTTACCGATGATAACCAATTGGCGCCGCCGGGTGAAACCGGAGAACTTTGCATCGTTGGAAGCGCACTTGCGCTTGGTTATTGGGGAGCTGATGAAATAACGAGAAAGGTTTTCGTCCGAAACCCCGTCAACACTAGCTTTGACGAACGGATGTACCGCACGGGCGATCTAGCTTTTTGGGGCGATGATGGCTTAATCCGCTTTGTGGGCCGAAAGGATTCGCAAATCAAATTGCGAGGAAACCGTATAGAGCTGGGAGACATCGAGGCTGCCGTCAAGAATATCGATTCGATTGAAAACGCCTGCATTTTATTTGACGAAGAAAAACAGGAGCTTGTCGCAGTCGTCGAATCGCAGGAGGCTATTACTATGCACAAGCTGAAACGTCAGCTATTGCAGCGGATCCCAAACTACATGCTCCCCTCCCGCCTTAAGGTCATGGAAAATCTGCCCCTCACTCCAAACAGAAAAATCAACCGTGTGGCCCTAAAGGAGATGATGAAAAATGGAGAATTTTGAATATATGGTGTGCGAAGCCGAAGTCGGAGACCTCTCAATGGTGTGCAAATGCGCCGAATCTATGTACGGCGAGCTTATGAACTACAACATGCCTTTTGTCATAAACCCTTCGAGGCTCCAAGAGATACTGGAAGCCCGGATACGCTCCAAAACGAGCGTGGTGTATGTCCTTAAAAATGCTGATGAAATTTCAGGCATCCTTGTTGGCCACATAGCAAAATTTGACGACCGCTACGTTCCGTCATACGGGAGCATGGTTGGCAAAATCACAGAACTGTACCTTGCCCCGAAATTGCGGAGCCGGGATATTGCAGGGGCTTTGCTCCAAAAAGCGGAAGAATGGTTCCGCGCCAAGGACGTCAAGTATGTAGAGGCAGATATTTTGATTGGAAATGTGCTGTCTGAGCGTTTTTTTTCGAAGATGGGGTTTCTTTTTTTAAGCCGGGTGGTGTATAAGGAGATATGAGCAGGAAAAAGAAAAAAACTGCGGGGCAGGCCATAACTTTTTTAACTATTTTAATCATAATGTTCCTATTTCTTGACCTGTACCTAAGAACGGTCAACCCTGTTGGACATTCCGTCTTCTTTCGCAAAAATGACTTTGAAATAACCGTAGCCTTGCATGAAACGTCGGAGTTTGACCGGGTGTTTTATGGAAATTCGGCAGTGGTCTCCGCTTTCAGGGAAAACGACAGCTCTAGCGGCTATGTTGAGCTTGGGTTGCTTTTGGGCACAGTCTCCGATTTGCAGGCAATGCTCGAAAGAGGGTATGTTACTGTAAGCGAGAGCATCGTCCTCGGACTGAATATTTTCGTGCTTATGGACGATTTGCCTACCGACCCGAGCTACATTTGGCACAGGAGGGCGTGGGAACCATACCTGTTTTTTTACCGGGATAGAATCTGGAATTTTTTCACAAATACTTTTGACGGCTTTCTAAACGGCATTTTTTCGATACGCCGTTTCACAAATTTGCAAAAATACCTTTACTTCGGCTCTATGTCAGACCTGGAACTGGATGAGCGGCTGGCTGATTTCGAAGAGAGATTCTGGGGGCTCCCCCTTTATGCCTTTGAAAAAAACCTGGCGGCGCTTGAATGGCTCATAGAATTTTGCCAAACGCACGATATTCGCCTGCGCATTTTATGGATGCCATATAACCCCCACAGCCCAAAGCCGGAAATCTATGAAAAAGTAATGGTTGAGGCAAATGCCATTTTTGAGGCTCATGGCGTCGAGGTAAAGGACTGGACTCATGCATTTGCCAGAGAAAATTTTTACGACACGGGGCACTTCAACGATGAAGTAGGCGCAGGCAATTTTACAAGGGAGATTGACGCATGGCTAGGAAAATAATACATACGTTGCTTATAGCAGCCCTCTACTTGCTCATGATTCTCTTGATTATCATCTTTTCGGGCGGCGACGCCACGTTTATTTATGAAGGGTTTTAGGAGAAATGCGCTTATGGAAATTTCAAAAGAAATATATGATTATATCGTCAAGGAGTACAATATTGAAGTTGACGAGGATTTCACGGCGGATGTGAACCTATTTGACTACGGTTACGTCGATTCGCTGGACGCAATGGCGATTATCGCTTACATAGAGACCAATTTCGGCATTGAGGTTACCCAGCGCGACCTGATGCTGCACCCCATGAACACCATTAATGAATTAGCGGCATTTGTAAGCTCTAAAACAGGTACATAACATGTGGTTTTTGCAAGCGGGCACATTTGTCGGAATCTCTCTGATATGCTTGGCAATGCTTCTGACGGGCCGCCTGCGTTTTTTGGATGCTAAAAAACGAATGCTCCTGTTAGCGCTCATGTGCACAGCGTTTGTCGCCTGGGTCAGTTTAAGGCTTCTGCTTTTCTACTTAGCCTATATCATGGCAGTGTTTTGCATTTCCCGAATAAGGCCTGAGGGCCGGTATATAAAAAATATGGCGTTTGTTTTTAGCGTTATTCTTTGTGCGGCTCCCTTGTTTTTTGTGCGCCTTTGGCAGCCTGGGCAGGCCATCGTGATTATTGGGCTTGCTTTTGCCGTGCTCCGAAGTATCGACGCCATATTTTACACGCACTATACTGACGAAAAGCTGCGCTTCGTGGTCTTTTTTAACTACATGATGTTCATTCCAACTTTTACGGCGGGGCCGGTTTTTCGCTACCGCGATTTTGACAAGGCGGCGAAGTCCATTGCCCCCGTCGCCATCACAGACTTTGCCGAGGCTTTTAAGCGGATAGTGCGAGGGCTGCTGAAATCAATAGTGGTCGCCCAAATCCTTATGCAGATATTTGCGCATTTTTCACAGGGGGACACACCGTACACTGCGCCTGTCAGCGTGCTGCTGGTTGTGTGCAGTTACTTGATTTTGTTTTTTGACTTATCAGGATATGCCGATATTGCGATTGCTTTTGGCCGCCTTTGCGGGTTTACCGTCCCCGAGAACTTCAAAAAACCTTGGAGATCGGCCAGCTTCACGCAGTTCTGGAGGAGCTGGCACTCTACGGTGAGCGATTGGATTCGCGAGCACGTCCATGTCGTCCTGCACAATAAGCAAATGAATAAGCCAAAAGCCGCCTTTGCCGCCATGGTTGTAATGGTGGTTATGGCGTTGTGGCATGGCTTTAACTTTCCTACGTTAATTATGGGGGCTTATCTGGGAACTCTGCTGGCTCTGGAAAACCTCTTGGGTCTGACCTCGCCTAAAAAAAAGTGGACGCCCGTACGAGTGCTACGGTGTTTCGCCGTAAATTTTTTGTTCGGCGTCAACACTTTACTGTTCGTCACAGATTTTCAAAATGCTATAGACATCGTGTCGGGGCTTTTCAGGGTATAGCGGCAGCTCCAAAAAACTTGACTCTATTGGACATTTTGCGATATAATCCCTACACGTCATGCAGGGGTTGGTCTGCTTAGCTGCGTTTTTGATGCGATTATCGCCGGTATCGGGAGGTACTTAATGAAAAAAGGGAAAAAGCTGCTGGTAATTGTTGCACTCGTAACCACTGCCGTTGTCGTCGTGTTGTTGACGGCCGCTATGTTATCTTCGGCTCGGGTGCTTATCCCCCCTTTGAAAGTGGGCTTCCTCTTTTCCGTCGAGCCAGTTGAGACCATTGCGCAATTTCTGGAACAGCCTTTAATTTATAACATGGAATTTACCAGGGTCGATGCTGAGAATTCCCCTGACTTGAGTGAGTTTGACCTGGTGATTGTGGACGCTTCGGTTGTACGTTCACATTATTTTTATGAAACCGCAAACAACTTGCGCAATTACGTCGAGAGCGGCGGCAGGATTGCCTTGTCGGGCCGCTCGAGGCGGATTATAGAGGCATTAAAGCCGGAGGCAGCCTCCTTTGAGCCTTACACCGCGGCCCAGAGGGTGTTTGTTGATGAAAGCAACGCTCAATTCGGGCGTATAGGGCAGATTTTTGCGGATTATATGCACCAGTTCGTGCGGTTTAGGTTTTTTGAAATCTACAATCAGCAGCAGGCGGGCTACACAATATCGCTCTCGCCGCTTATCACCCCCATTGTCTACAACCAAGAAAGGACTGCGGCGGTGGCCGCCATGCTAAGCCTCGGCGGCGGTGAAATATATTTTTTTGGCGCACTTTTGCCTGACAGCCTATTTACAACCTCGTTTGACTTCATACCCGCCGAAGGGGAAGCGCCCTATTTTATAAATACGACGGCTGCGGCCGAGCATCTGCTCTGGAACGAGCTTGCCGCAGTAATCTCCAGGGACGTGATGGGTTTTAGCATGTGGCGCATCTTTGGCCCGCATGGACGGCCGACTATTGCGCACCAAGGCCATTCTGAGGTTCTGGATGGCTTTGCCCGGGGGCATATGGAAATTTGGGCCGAACTCGCTCAGAGGCATGGTCAAATTGCGTCGTTTTCCTTGGCGTATGGGCTATTTGACTGGTCTGTCAGGTATGAGTCTTTCGGATATTCGCTCGGAAACAGCGACGGCAGCTTTCAAAACGACAGAACAACGGATTTCTACTCATGGGGCACGAATATTGTGTATAATGGAAGGTGGCTAAATTTGGCTCCGGCTGAGCAGCTGCTCAGCTTTTCGGCAGAACCGCAGGAGGCGACGCGCTCTTTCCCGGCTGTGGTGGACTTCTCCGGCGATGGCATAAAAGACTTGATTTCAGGCAGTTCAGATGGCTATTTCCATGTGTTTCGCAGCGCTTCTGTACAGCCCCGCTGGGTTGTTAACAGCGAAGGCCCCTTGACAGACCGCAATGGCAGCCCTATGTCCGTCGGCGCCTTTTCAGCACCAACTTTTCACGTAAATGAAATGGGCGGCGGCTTCATGGTCAGCGGGAGCTATGACGGGCGTCTGCACATATGGGACTGGTACGGCGGACTAAGCTTTGGGGATGAGCCTACGGTAATATCGCCGCCTCCCGGCGAAACGCTGTCGGCGCCTGACATTGTTGACTTTAACGGCGATGGGGTTTTGGATATAATTGTCGGGTTTGCGAGCGGGAATATTTATCTGCTTGACGGCGCATCGGGGTTCACTCCGCAGAGGCTTTTGGAAACAGGCTTCGAAAATGCCGCGCCTCGCGCAATTGACCTAACTGGCGATGGTTTGCTTGATTTGGTTGTCGGCACTCATCTGGGCGACCTTAGAAAATTCTATAATTTAGGCGGAATCTTTGAATTTGGAGGTTCGTTGCAGGAAAGATATGGCGCAGGTGCAATTAACTTCAGAAATCCTGATGGTATAAACAGCGGCAACAACATAACCCCTCTGTTCGTTGACTTGGATGGGGACGGGGTTTTGGATTTGGTCTGGGGGCTTTTGGAATACGGCAGGTTTGCCGTCGCCTTGGACGATGAGTTTTTCCCATACAGGGAGAAGCTCCTTGAAACACTTAGGACACTTGAGGAAATGTTTGTTCCGGTGATACTGCACAGCTATACGCATATCTACAAATCCATAGAAGACGAAAGGGCTTCGCTGGAAGCCGAACTCGGCGCCTTTAGGGCTTTCGGCATAAACTTGCCGACCGGAGTAAACCAGCACACCTTTAGAACTTCAAACCTGTCTCATGGGCAAACCCTGTATTTGCAAGCAGAACTGGGCTTTTTGTGGAACAGCGGTTTCAGGCCTAGCAATTCCCCGGCGTCACCTTCGCAAAACACCGAATATGCAATCATAACCCCATTTTATTTCACTGGCGAAAATGGCCATCGCATGTTACTGTATAATGCAAACTTTTTGTATGATAGATTTGCAGCTTCCATACGCTACAACTTGCCCATAACGATTTACAGGCACACCTGGCGTCAGGCTTTGTACGACCTCCCGAGTTTGGAGGACTTCATATTTCAGACTAGGAACATTCAAGAGGCGGCTCTATACAATTTTGTGACCGAACTGCAAATGTTCAAGTCCATTGCTGCGGCAAAAGCCACCGATGTTAGGGTATATGCCCGCCCGGCGGACTTGGCATTAGAGTCCTTGCGGCAAGCTGTGGGGCTGCCTGTCAGGCTTGACCGATTCCTTGTGATTGAGCATACAGACCAGTCCGCCCCACTATTTGACGAGGTATATGCGGACTCCGTAGGCGTCAGGATTGAGCTTGGGCATATGGCTCACCCGCATTTGGACACGGATTCCCCGGTGCGTTGGGCAAATGGAAATGCTTTTTACCTCACGCTTTCCGGCGGCGGGAGCCAAGGCACCCATATTTGGACAAGGCCGCGCGGGCTTATGCCCAGGACACACCTGGTGGCAGTCAATTTGCCTGCGGAGATTGAAGGTGGCAATGGCGTGTTCACTGTCGAATTCTTAGAAGATGGGTTGCAGCAAATTTTCGTGCATTCTGCCTATGCGATAGCATTTGAAGGCGAAGGCTTTGAACTCAGGAGGGTTTCCGACCGCGTCTCAAGACTCAGCAAAACCGGACCAAGGAGCACTATTACCATATCTGCGCTTCCGGGCACATTTTGGGTTTTCCAAGAAGAGATAATGCCCATCCGAGTCGCAATAGACAGGCAAGATGTGATTTTTGATGACCAAGACCCCGTAATCATTGATGGAAGGACGCTCATTCCTGTCCGGGGTGTGTTTGAAGCGTTGGGGTTTGATGTGAATTGGGATGGCGATGAACAGCGCGTCACCTTGCTGAGGGACGACCATATAGTCAAGCTGCATGCAGACAGCGGCGTGTTTACTACTAATGGGGTTACATACAATCTTGATGTACCCGCACAAATAATAGGCGGCAGGACAATGCTGCCTTTGCGGGCTGTGCTTGAAAGCTTGGGCTATTCGCTGCATTGGGATTCCGGCGCACAGACGGTGTTCATCACTACATAGATGCACCACATTCGAAAAGGAAGGGGAATGCTTTATGTCGTCAGACAAGCTGTCCATAATAAAAACTGCAATCATTTCAGCCGCAATCATTATCGCTTCTTTAATTCTCGCATCGGCGCTAAGAGATTTTGGCTGGGCGCTGAGGGATGTCGCTTCGGCACTGAGAGATGGCATCAGCGCCTTCCGCTTACTGACTTAGCTGCTATCGAAAATGCAAGGGATGAGGTAACAATATGAAAAATGAACCCGTATACAGCAGAGCCGTTGCGCTGATACTGGCCGCTTTTATTCTTATCAGCATAATAGGCGCCGTGTTAACCCGCCGCGCCTCAGCAAACTATGAAGCTGTGCAAGGGCCGATCATTTACGGCGAGGAGGCCTTCCACGTGATAGTCACAAGCGGCGAGCCGGAAGGCGTTGCGGCAGCGCTTGCGGCGGCAAGGAATGGCATGAGGACGCTCATGATAGAAAAGGGCGACGCACTAGGCGGCCTAATGACCCTAGGCAAACTCAACATCATCGACAATAGCTATTTGGGCCGCTCCCTGCTTACAAGGGGCATTTTCATGGAGTTTTATAATGCGGTCGGAGACGCTTTTGAAATCCAAGAAGCAAAAGACTGGTTTATGGACACATCTTTGGCCGAACCTAACCTGACTGTTATGATGAACACTGAAATCATCGGCCCAATCATGTATGGCAATACCATTGTGGGGCTTGAAATCAGGGAAATTGGCAGTGACACAATCGAGATTGTCCGTAGCCTCGCCGTTATCGATGCAACCGTAGATGGCGATATCGCCGCAGCCGCCGGAGCCCCTTATACATGGGGCGGCGAAGATCACGGAGCTCATGGGCTGATGCAGGGCGTCACACTGGTTTTTGAGGTTTCAGGCGTTGACTGGAATACGGTCGTCAATCATTTCAGACATGACGGCAGCCCTATAACAGGCGCCGATGCGAGGCGGGCTTGGGGTTTTGCCGATGAGGCCAGGCACTATGTTTCCGTTGACGGCAACATGCGTTTTAGAGGGCCAAACTTTGCGAGGCAGGACAATGGTAATGTATTGCTCAATGCTTTGATTATTTTTGGCGTGGACGCCCTTGACCCCGAATCCCTGGCAGAGGGGATTGAAAGGGGCCTAAGCGAAATCCCACATGTTATCTACTTCATGCAAAACAACTTCATTGGATTTGAAAACGCCGCCTTCGCCGGACATGCATCGCGCCTGTATGTCAGGGAGACTAGGCATTTCGTCGGGGAGTACAGGCTCACGATAACAGACCTTCTGGAAAATCGCGATCATTGGGACAGAATTGGGCATGGGCGCTACCCTGTCGACCTTCAGCCTACCGGCCCATATGACTTAGGGATAATAGTCGGCGTCCCCTATATTTTCAGCATCCCATTTCGCAGCTTAGTCCCCCTGGAGGTTGAGCAGCTGCTCATTGTCGGCCGCAGCGCTTCGTTTGACTCCCTGCCTCACGGCAGTACTCGGGTCATCCCTATTGGCATGGTGTCCGGAGAAGCTGCTGGAACTGCCGTCGCATATGTCGTAAACAACAACGTAAGCTTCAGGCAGATGTCTCAATCCCCACGGTCTATCCGGTGGCTTCAAAACCAATTGCGGAGGCAAGGCGCTTATTTGGTCGAATTCGAACCACCCCGGAAGTCCGTCATGGATCACTGGGCATACCCTGAGATGGTCGTGATGAGGAAGCTTAGCCTGGCTCTTGGCGGCTACTTCAATGACTATGGCTTGGACAACGAAGCCACCAGCCGATGGCCTTTGCAAAATAGGTTCAACCACATGATTAGGGTAATAAACGAGCGGA
>WQSH01000039.1 GCA_009787995.1 Oscillospiraceae bacterium | reverse complement strand
GGTCAGTTCCGTAGCAGTAGCCGGAATTCCCTCTCTACGATGAGCGCACAGGCTTCTCAATGCCTAATACTAGGTTTTCTTGGCTGGCACTGAATTGTTACTGCGGGCTCGCCCACAGATACAAATTTAACAATATTTTAATTCTCATCAGCAAAAAGTAATGGTATAATGGTTGTTGCGTAATCGCTCTGCAAGCGATTAAAATGCAAAAAGGGAGGGTACAGTCATCGATCAGGAAAACAGTGGTTTGCACAAAGTATTCAGGGACGAAATTACCCCCGGAATATCCCTGACGTGCATTAGTACGGACAAATTTAAAACAGGATGCCTGACCATTAACCTCATCGGCGCGCTCCGCCGCGAGACGGCCTCCCTGTCGGCGCTGCTACCAAGGGTGCTGCGCCGGGGCTCTGCAAACCATCCAGATATGGCGCACATCTCAACAGCCCTTGACGAGCTCTATGGGACGCGCATCGAACCGCTGATCAGAAAGAAAGGCGAACTGCACTGTGTGGGGCTCTACACCGACTTCCCCGACGACCGCTTCCTCCCCGGAGAGCAGAACATCCTTGAAGAAGCCGCAACGCTGATTGGCGAAATGCTCACGTCCCCCAACCTGCAAAATGGAATATTCCGCAAAGACTATGTGGAAAGTGAAAAAATCAACCTCGTAGACGACATACGAGCAGCAATAAACGACAAGCGAGGCTACGCTATCGACCGCCTGCTTATGGAAATGTGTGCCGGCGAAGCCTATGGCGTAAGAAGGCTCGGCAGTGAAGAAGAGGCGCAAGCCATAACTCCCGAATCCCTTACCGAACACTACCGCAAACTCCTGGCCGAATCCAGAATCGAGGTGCTATACTGCGGTTCTGCCGATCCGAATAGGGTCATAGCGGCGCTCCGCAACGCACTTTCAGGACTCGAGGGGCGAAAAAGCACCCCCATACCAGAAACAAAAATACTGCTATCCCCGCCAAAAGACTCACCAAAGCGCTTCTCTGAAGCAATGGATGTCTCTCAAGGCAAGCTGACAATTGGCTTCCGAGTCGGCAGATCGATGGAAAATCCCAACTACCCCGCACTCATCGTATTTAACTCCATATATGGCGGCAGCATCACATCAAAGTTATTCCTCAACGTCAGGGAAAAGCTCTCGCTATGCTACTACGCAAGCTCGATGCTTGATAAGCACAAGGGCATAATGCTGGTCGCCTCCGGCGTGGACTTCTCAAAATTCGAAACAGCTCTGGACGAAATCATGGATCAGCTGGAGCACATCAAAAACGGCGAGATTAGCCAGTGGGAGCTGCTTTCGGCAAAACAATATGTCATAACCTCTTTAAAATCGGCAATGGACAGACCCGGCGGGCTTGACGAACTTTATTTTGACAGCACAGTATCGGCGGTTCCATACGATCCGGTGGATGTTTGCGACAAAGTTGATGAGGTCACGGCTGAACAAATAATTGAAATCGCCTCTGGTATAAAGCCGGACATGACTTTCTTTTTGACCGGATTGAGCGAAGAAAGGGGCGACAGCAATGAAGCTTAAAGAATACAAAAACGTCAACGAACAAGTATATTTCGACAAACTCGCAAACGGACTGTCCCTTTTTGTAGTGCCGAAAAGAGGCTTCCAGAAGCGTTACGCCTATTTCGCAACAGATTACGGAGGCGCTGACAGGCGCTTCAAACTGGGCGAAAACTGGATTGACACGCCCATGGGTGTTGCGCATTTCCTTGAGCACAAGATGTTTGACACCGAAGAAGGCAACGCCTTGACCAAGCTATCAGCAAACGGAGCCTCTCCAAACGCCTACACCTCAACCGACATAACGGCATATCACTTTGAGTGCGTTGATAAATTTAACGAAAACCTCGAAACGCTGCTCAGCTTTGTCTCCGTGCCCTATTTCACCCCCGAGAGCGTGGAAAAAGAAAAGGGCATAATCGCCCAGGAGATACTGATGGTCGAAGACGACCCCGACTATTGCCTCTATTACGGCCTGATGAAATCTCTATTTTCCTCAAACCCAATGCGGGATTCCGTGGCGGGGACAGTCGAGAGCATTTCAGGCATCACACCCGACACCCTATATGACTGCCACAAAGTTTTTTACAATCCCAAAAACATGGCTCTTAGCATAGTCGGCGACGTAGAACCTTCCGAAGTTGCCGCCATCTCCCAAAAAATCCTGCCTACAGAAGCGGGCGAAGTCCCCGAAAGGGATTATGGCGCAGCCGAGAGCCCAAAACCAATCGCCCACAGCTTTACAAAGGAAATGGAAGTGAGCCTGCCCATCTTCCTTGCCGGATGTAAAGTCCGCCCTGCGCCCCAAGGCCCGGAAAGCCTGCAGCTTGAACTGGTAAGCGCCCTTGCTCTCGACATTTTGGCCGGCCACTCATCCCCCCTCTATATTAGATTGTATGGGCAAGGGATTGTAAACAGCGACTTTGCGGCGTCCTTTGACTCATCCGCAGGCGCCGCCTATGCTATGTTTGGCGGCGAAGCCCGCGAACCTGAGCGGGTTTTTGATGAGGTTACGAAAGAGATCAAAAGGCTCTCCGACAGCGGCCCCGACCCTGAATTATTCAGGAGGATAAAAAAAGCCGCCTTGGGAGCATCCATCCGTGCCTTCAATTCATTTGAATCGATTAGCGGAAACATCGTTGGAGGGCATTTCAGGGGATATGACCCATTTGATGCGCCCGAATTCCTTGCCAGAATAACCGAAAGCGACATCACCGAGTTTTACCGCAACAGCCTTATTACAGACAACATGGCAATATCTGTTATAACTCCGCCGGAGTAGGAAGGGACTTATCTTGAATACTGCGTCTATATCGTTCCCGCTCTTTGGCGAAGGCTTTGTGCTAAATCCGCCGACATACTTTGCAATTTTTGGCTTCAATATATACTACTACGGCGTTCTGGTCACCGCAGGGTTTGTCCTGGCTGCGCTGTACCTAATAAAGCGCAGTAGCGTGATTGGGCTGACCAAGGACAATGCTCTGGATTTAGTCCTCATTGCCGTGCCTGCCGGGCTGGTTGGCGCAAGGATATACTTTGTCATATTCAATTTAGAGAGCTACTTCGGCCCCGGAGCCAATTGGCAAGGCATATTTTCTGTTAGAGAGGGCGGCTTGGCCGTATACGGCGGCATAATCCTAAGCGGGCTTGCTTACATAGCGTACAGCCGCATCAAAAAGATACCTATAGGCAAATTACTGGACGCAGCGGGCTTCGGGCTTTTTATCGGGCAGTCAGTGGGACGTTGGGGCAATTTCTTCAACCGCGAAGCATTTGGCGTCGAGACCCAAGTGCCTTGGAGAATGGGTCTTACCTTTGACCGCAATGTGTATTTTTCGCTGACTGGCGAGACCTTTGCGGCAGGCTCGACGCATTATTTTCACCCCGCTTTCCTGTATGAAATGCTCTGGAACTGCGTGGGGCTGCTCCTCATGCACATCTTTTCTAAAAAACGCAAGACAAAATACCCCGGGCAGTATTTTCTCTTCTATGTCGCATGGTACGGGCTTGGCCGCTTCATAATCGAAGGCCTCAGAGTAGATAGCCTGTTTATCCATGGCACAAATATCCGCGCTTCACAATTAGTTGCGCTCGCATCCTGCCTCATCGCAATTGCGCTACTAGTAATCAAGAACTTAAGGTTCAGAGTTCAGAGCTTAGACCCTGAACCCTAAAATATTAGGAGGAACAGTATAATGGCAAGCTATAATGATTTTAAGAAGAAGGCAAAAGATGCGCTTGATACCCTAGCCGATGTTTCGGCAGAAGCGTATAAGATTGCCGAAGAAAAAGCTCGCGTGCTGGCAAGAAAAGCCAAACTCAACACCGGAATTGCAAACGAAAAGGCTACAATACGCCGACTTAATGTTGAAATCGGCGCCACCTATTACAAGATGAACAAAGACAACCCAGACGATGCTTACAAGAGGCCGGTCGAAGAAATAACTGCGGCTTACGAACGCATCGCAGTCAAACAAGCCGAGCTTGATGACCTCAAATCACCAAACAAAAACTGCGACGGCAGCTGTGAAAAAGGGAGCTGCACCGATGAAAATTGCAACAACGAAAACCAAGAGGACCATAACTAGATATAGCATATCCGCATAGCGGCGGCTCAGTGTTATGCCTGACCACCGCCGCTTTCTTTTGTATCAAATAATTTTACAATTTTTTCTAATATAATACAATAAATTAAATTTTGTACTTTGTTTACACCTTTTTGTGACATTTGACACATTCTACACAGCTCGTATTTACTTATTTGCACATAAATGTTAAAATCGGAAGTATCGATTGGAAAAAGACAAAATAAAGGAGATAATATTCATGCTCGATCCGACCAAACACCCAGACTGGGAAATCGCTGATGATGCGATGAAATCACTTCCCGATGTGGAGCATTTTCGCCAAAAAATGGGGCTGCTCCCGGATGAAATCATTCCCTATGGCAAAACGCCCAAGCTTGATTTTATCAAAATCATGAACCGCTTAAAGGACAAGCCCGATGGCAAATTTATCGAAATCACTGCGGTTACCCCTACCCCCTTAGGCGAAGGCAAGTCCACCACTTCGCTTGGTCTCATTGAAGGACTTGGCTATCTCGGCAAGAACGTCGGCGGATGCCTTCGTCAGCCCTCAGGCGGCCCGACATTTGGTGTCAAAGGCACGGCAGCGGGCGGCGGTAATGCGTTGCTTATCCCCATGACTGAGTTCTCTCTCGGCTTGACAGGCGATATCAACGACATAATGAATGCCCACAATCTCGCAATGGTTGCCCTTAATGCGCGCATGCAGCATGAACGTAATTATGACGACGCAAAGCTAAAGGAAATTGGCCTAAAACGTCTGGACATTGACCCCGAGCGTATCGAACTCGGCTGGGTCATAGACTTCTGCGCACAGGGTCTGCGCCACATTCGCATCGGCATGGGCGGAGGCGAGAGAAATGGCTTTGAAATGGACTCAAAATTCGGCATCGCCGTGGGCAGCGAGCTGATGGCTATCCTTTCTGTCGCGACAGACCTTAAAGACCTGCGCGAGAGAATCGGCAAAATCATTGTTGCCTACAACAAAAAGGGCGAACCCGTCACAACAGCAGACCTTGAGGTTGACGGTGCAATGGCAGCTTGGATGCGCAACACAATCAACCCGACGCTCTGCTACACAGTTGAGCATCAGCCTTGCCTCATCCACGCAGGCCCCTTTGCAAACATTGCAATTGGCCAATCCTCAATTATTGGCGACCGCCTCGCTCTCAAGCTCTTCGACTACCATGTCACGGAATCAGGCTTTGCCGCCGACATTGGCTTCGAGAAGTTTTGGAACGTCAAATGCCGCCTCTCCGGCCTCAAGCCACATGTTTCTGTACTCGTCGCCACAATCCGCGCACTCAAGATGCACGGCGGCGGTCCGGAGGTTATTTCCGGACGTCCCCTGCCTAAAGAATACACGGAAAAAAACCTCGATTTGCTCGAAAAAGGCACCGAGAACCTGTTCCATCATGTTGAAAATGTTAAGAAATCCGGCATTAACCCTGTCGTGTGCATCAATAAATTCTACACGGACACAGATGAAGAAATCGCCCTCCTCAAGAAGCTCTGCAAAGAGCGTGGGGTTCGCTGTGCACTCAGTGAGCATTGGCAGTTTGGCGGCAAGGGCGCCGAAGAGCTGGCTAAGCTCGTTATCGAAGCCTGTGAAGAAGAAGTCAACCTCAAGTATCTTTACGAGATGGACACACCTCTGCGCGAGCGCGTAGAGCTGATTGCAAAGGAAGTCTATGGCGCAGACGGCGTTGACTGGGAGCCGCTCGCACTTGAGAAGGCTAAGCGTTTCGAGAGCGACCCTGCATTTGCTGACTTTAGCACCATGATGGTTAAAACCCAGCTCTCCCTATCGCATGACCCGACGCTCAAGGGTGTGCCTAAGGGCTGGAGGCTGCCCATCAGAGACATTCTCGTCTATGGCGGCGCAAAATTCCTTTGCCCAATGGCCGGAGCTATCACAATGATGCCGGGCACAGGCTCAGACCCCGCATTCCGCCGCATCGACATCGACACAGAAACCGGCAAAGTATCCGGTATATTCTAGGAGTACGTATGCAACTAGTAAACAAGACATGTTCCGAATATGTCGAAGTGCTTGCATCGAAAGAATCCGTCCCGGGTGGAGGCTCAGCCTCCGCCTTGGCGGGGGCTATCGGGATGGCGCTCGGCACAATGGTCGGCAGCCTTACGGTAGGCAAAAAGAAGTATGCTGACGTTGAAGCGGAGATAAAGGATATTATGGCTAAAGCAGGCGATATCCAGAAGGAACTGCTTCACCTGGTTGACTTGGACGCAGTTAATTTTGAGCCGCTTTCTAAAGTGTATGGCATCCCGAAAGACGACCCAAACAGGGTGTCGATTATGGAAGAGGCCTTGAGGACTGCCTGTTCCGTCCCTATGGATATTATGCGCGTCTGCGCAAGGGCCATAGAGCTCCAAAAAACCTTTGCAGACAAAGGCAGCGTATTGGCTATCAGCGATGCGGGCGTTGGCGTTGTTGTGTGCAAGGCTGCACTTCAAGGCGCTAGCCTCAACGTCTTCATCAACTCACAAGCGATGACTGACAAGAAATATGCATCCAGCCTTGAAGCAGAGGCTGATGCACTACTTAACAAATACTGCCCGATGGCTGACGAAATCTTTGATTCCGTTGCAAAGAGGCTGAGATAGGAGTAACAATGGCAGAACTTTTAAAAGGCGGAGACGTAGTAAACTACCTGAATGACAAGATGAAGAGCGACATTGAGGTTCTCAAGGGCAAGAGCGTGACCCCTACCCTTGCGATACTCCGCGTCGGCGAAAGGCCTGACGACCTCTCTTACGAAAAAACCGCAATGAAGCGCTGCGAAACTATTGGCGTTGAAGTGAAAAACGTAGTGCTTCCAGCTGACGTCAAGCAAGGCGAACTTATGAAAAGCTTGGAAACGCTCAACAACGACAAGAGTGTTCATGGTATCCTAATGTTCCGCCCACTTCCGGCACATCTCGACGAGAACGAGGTTGTTGCGGCGCTGAAGCCCGAAAAGGATATTGACGGCATAACAGGTGACACATGGGCAAAGGTGGTAGCAGGCGGCGGCAAGGGCTTTGCCCCATGCACTGCGCAGGCTTGCATTGAAATACTCGATTTCTACAAAATCGACGTTAAGGGCAAAAACGTCTGTGTAATCGGACATAGCCTCGTAGTCGGCAGGCCGGTCGGCATCATGCTCCTCGGCAGGGATGCAACCGTGTCCACATGCCACGTATTTACGAAGGATACGCCTTACTTTTCAAAGGCTGCGGACATAGTAATTATAGCCGTCGGCTTGGGCGAGTTCTTCGACGCTAAATACTTCAGCCCCGGCCAGGTCGTCATAGACGTAGGCATCAACTGGAGCGATGAAAAGAAAAAGCTGGTTGGTGACGTTAAGTTTGACGAGGCCGAAAAAATCGTTTCGCAAATCACCCCGGTGCCGGGCGGCGTTGGAACTGTTACAACCTCTGTGCTAGTTTCTAACGTTGTTGCAGCGGCAAAAAACCAAACAATGTAATAAAAGGAGTTTAGGCATATATGATTATTATCGCCGAAAAACTTAACGGTTCGATTCCGTCCTGCGCCAAAGCGATTGCGGCGCGCGATGAGGCGTATATAAAAGACATGGCAAAGCGCCAGGCAGATTCCGGGGCGGACTTTCTTGACGTTCATGCTGCGGTCAACGATGGTGAGTATGAAGTCCTCAAATGGATGATTGACTTAGTCCAGAGCGTGACAGATTGCCCCATCGCCATCGACTCTCCGGATGTCGACGTCATACTAAAAGCTATGCCACTGTGCAAAAAGCCTGGTATGTTCAACTCTGTCTCATTGGAAGGCGGCAAGGTCGATGAGGCGTTCCCCATCCTCGCAAAGCCCGAGAACAACAAATGGGCTATAATGGTTCTCTTAAACGGCGAAACCACCATCCCGAAAACAGCGGGCGAGCGCATTGCCGTATTTGATACAATAATGGCAAAGGCCAAGCAGTACGGCATAGAGGACAGCCGCATTCATATCGACCCGCTCATCGAAATGCTCTGCACAACAGATGACGGCGAGGGTATCTCCATGGTTCTTGAAGTCATGTCTCACATCAAGAAGACCCATCCTAAGGTACATATCTCCGGGGCAATCTCCAACATCTCCTTTAACCTCCCGGTTCGCAGGCTCGTAAACCAGGCATTTGCGGCGCTTGCAATCAGCGCAGGCATGGACAGCGCAGTCATGGATCCGCTCAGCCATGATCTTCGCGGGGTGATTTACGCAGCAGAAGCCATGATTGGCCTTGACGACTTCTGCGCAGAGTATACCTCCGCATATCGTGAGGGCATTTTCGGAGCGAAATAAGCATAACGAAAAATATATTTAATATACATCTTTAGGAGGAAAATTTAATGTCTAAGATCAAGGAAATCGCAACTATAGTGGAAAATGGTAAAGTCAAACTCATAGAAGGTCTTGTACAAGAGGCTCTTGACGCAGGCGACGACGCAAATGCAATTCTCAACGAAGGCATGATTGCTGCAATGTCAGTTGTTGGTGCAAAATTCCAAGCAAACGAAATCTTCGTTCCAGAAATGCTCGTAGCGGCAAAAACGATGAAAAAAGGCGTCGAAATCCTTCGTCCGCACCTCGCCGGCGACAGCGTGGGCAAAAATGGCAAATACATCATCGGCACAGTCGCAGGCGACCTGCACGATATCGGCAAGAACCTCGTAGCTCTGATGATTGAGTCGGCAGGCTTTGAGATTATTGACCTCGGCGTTGATGTTCCTGCAGAAAAATTCGTTGAAGCTATCAAAGCAAATCCAGATTGCAAAGTCGTTGGTGCTTCCGCACTCCTCACGACAACAATGGATTCCCTCAAAAACACAGTTAAAGTCATGATTGACGCAGGCTGCAAGAGCCAAGTTAAAATCATGGTCGGCGGTGCACCGATTACTCAAGAGTTCGCTGACGAGATTGGCGCTGACGCTTACACGACGGATGCCGGTTCCGCCGCTGTCAAGGCAGTGGAGCTTGTTTCTTAAGCAAACGGTGTATAAGCTTTGTTAACAAAAACTACCGCATCATTTTTTTGGTGCGGTAGTTTTCCCATGCTGCACTTCACTTATACACTTCACAGGGTAGCCCGGAATGGGCAGTTTGCTACGCTTTTTTCGCGTATGTAGGGCGACAGACCCGTTTAGCGGAAAAAGCGTAGTAAATTGACCATTTCGGGCGGTTGGCAAGCGACGTGTGAAGTGTAACTCACTTAGCGGGCGGTTTGCACCGTTAATAAATAAGTTGTATACTTTTCAACCGCAATGGCTTATAATGTTGATAGAGTCCGTGGGAAAGGTAAGTGTTATTGAAATGAAAAAACAACTAAAGAATTATACGGAAGATGCTGTGAAATACTTTATGGATAGATGGTTTGAGGATTCAGACATGTGCCACTGCGAAAACTGCCGCCTTGACGTTATGGCATTGATGCTTAACGAGCTCAAGCCTAAGTATGTTGTCACTGACAAGGGTGCGCTATTTGCACAGCTGGATGACTTCGACTTCCAATACAGGACAGATTTTATGACCGTCATGACGCAAGCCGTAAAAGTTGTCAACAAAAACCCGCGCGCCTATTGTCTTAACAACGGTAAAAAAACATAGGACTTTCCGGAAATCCCCCCTACCTATTTCTTAAACTCCTCCAGCAGCACTTCCAGCGCACCCCTGTATCCCTCAAAACCTTCTCCGCTTATAGTTTTGATGCAGACCTCTGATGTGTACGAAAAATGCCTGTATCTCTCGCGAGTGAGGATATCGCTTAAGTGCACCTCTACTGTGGGGATTGATACGGCTTTTAACGCATCTGGTATCGCAATGCTTGTATGAGCATATGCAGCAGGATTTATTACGATGCCGTCCATTTTGCCGTAAGCCTCCTGCACTGCATCAACAATATCACCTTCACTGTTCGATTGGAAAAACGATGCTTCTATTCCAAGCCCAAAGGCAACTTCTCTTACGAATTCAAGAAGTTCATCGTAACTCTTAGAACCGTAGATTTCCGGCTCGCGGATTCCAAGCATATTTAAATTGGGGCCATTGATAATCAAAACCTTCATAGCTTTAGTAATCCCTTAACAGTTTGCACGGTTTTATCTGAATCGGCGCAGGCTGTTATTTTGTGGTCGCACCAAGAATTATATATCGGCAGACGCTCTTCAGCAATTTTTGCTGCGCCTTGCAAGAGCGAAATCGGTCGACCTTCGACAGGCAAGCTTTCGATCGCTCGGTCGAGGAACACAATAACGCTGTTTTGCCTTAGAAGTCTATGGTTTGCTTCCCTTTTTACAGCGCCCCCACCCGTGGCGATTACGCATTCGGACTCCTTTGATAGTTCCCTTAGCACATCCTCTTCCAACTTCCGAAAAGCACTCTCTCCGTCATCTGTGAAAATCGCTTCGACACTCTTACCTGCTTTTTGCACCACAAGCTCATCGGTATCAAAAAACTTGCGGTCCGTGGCCAACGCAAGCTGCCGCCCAACAGTCGTTTTTCCACATCCCGGCATACCTATGATAGCAATGTTCCTAACCTTGTGCAAAATCGCCTCAGCCACGCTGTCTATCAGCGCAGCATCAACAACGCACTCACACCCTGCATTGGCAAACAATGCACTTGCATGTGCCGCTTGAGAAACTAACATATGCAGGCCGCCTATACAGGAGATTCCCATATCCTCCGCCTGAAGCAATAGCTCCGTTTTAAGCGGATTGCTGACAAGGTCAAGCACTGCTTCACAAACCTGAAAACGCCTTAGCTCAATGGGCGCCCTCCCATTGTCCGGGTACATCCCGACCGGCGTTGCATTAACCACAATCTGAGCATCATAATGCTTGGCTAGATTGCCATAACTGTCGGCCCCGCAGCGAGAAATAGTCACAACCGCTCTTGCCTCCCCGGCGTTGGCTACGGCCCTTACCGTCGCAGAAGCTCCGCCGCTTCCGAGCACAATCACTTTTTTGCCTTTTACGTCGACACCAGCTTTGCACAACAGGTATGAAAAACCGTGATAATCGGTGTTATCTCCAAATAGCGCCCCATCTCCACGCCGTATAATCGTATTCACATTTCCGGTGATTGACACAGCTGCGGACAACTCTGTGCAAAACGGAATCACAGCCCTCTTATATGGCATAGTCACATTTAGCCCATCAAAAACCCCGCTTTTAAGAAAAGCCTCGACCTCATCGGGCTTTTTTTCATGCAGCGCATATTCATAATCGGCAAGCATAGCATGAATCTTCGGCGAATAGCTATGCCCCAACCTCTCCCCTAGCAGGCCAAACTTTCCCATAAGCTATAACCAGCTTTTTGCTTGATATTCACGGCTGAGCTCAAAAACCCTTGCATACAGCTCCTCAATGTACCCATGAAAATCATGTTCCGCATTTCTTTTTATATCAGAAAGCTTTGCAAGCTCGCGTTCAGGGTCAAAAATCTCCAAACCGTTTCGAGATTTATAATGCGCAATCTCACCGCTAATTCGCATACGCTCGCAAAAAAGCCTGACCAGCTCATAGTCGATTTCATCAATTTTGCAACGCAAATCGCTTAAATCCATACTATCACCTCTAAGTGCCTGGCAAAATCATATCCAGGACTGCAATTGCAGCGGCAGCTTCAACGCAAGGGACAGCCCGTGGAACTATACATGGGTCGTGCCTGCCGGTAATGCTGAGTTTCGTGTTCTCACCACTGAGTCCAAAGGGCGTGCTAAATCTGACGCTGTCCTGCTCAATCGCAATTGATGGGGTTGGCTTTATCGCAACGCGAAAAATCAGGGGCATTCCGGAGGTTATCCCCCCCAACACCCCTCCGTGATTATTGCTCAGTGCTTTGACATCGCCCCCATCCATGTACATTGCATCATTGTTGGCGCTCCCGCGCAGGAGTGCCGAAACAAAACCATTCCCGAACTCAATGCCGCACACCGCTGGAATTGCGAACACAACGCTAGAAATACGATTTTCAACACCATCAAAAATAGGATCTCCAAAGCCAGCGGGAATGCCTATTGCAGCACACTCAATAACTCCACCAAGGGAATCCCCATCATTTTTTGCAGACCAAACAGCTTCCAACATAACCTCACCGCACTCGGCAGAAATAGTAGGAAACTCGGCTCGCTTAACAGCACACAACTCCTCAGAGCTTACCTTAACCGGATCGAAAAGCTCATCGGCTATTCCGGCTATATCTGCAATATGAGCGCCGATTTCAATTCCGGCCTGTTCTAAAAGTTGCAGGCAAATCCCACCCGCAACGCAAAGCGGCGCAGTCAGCCGCCCTGACAGATGCCCGCCGCCTCGCAGGTCGTTATAACCTCCAAATTTGACCCTCGCAGTAAAATCCGCATGACCCGGGCGGGGGATCTCGCTAATCTCATAATAATCCTCCGGTCGCACATCAGTATTGCGAATAATAGCGCATATCGGCGCACCGCAGGTCATGTCGTCAATCAGCCCCGACAAAAACTCCGGCTCGTCGGGCTCACTGCGTTGCGACGAAAAATCATTTCTACCCGGCGAACGACGGCTTAAAAAAAACTGCAAACTCTCAAAATCAATTTTACGCCCGGCGGGTAACCCATCAATGACAACACCGATACCGTCCGAATGCGACTGCCCAAAAATTGATATTTTTAAATTTTTCCCAAATATAGAAGCCAAAAGTACCCCCTATACGCAGCCGCCATCATATGCAATCTCCCCACCAAGCTTTTCAAAATCTTTGAAGAACCCAGGATATGATTTGTTTACCGAATCCGCCGCTATTATCGTTACAGGATTTTCACACACAACCGAGGCAATTGCCGCCATCATCACTATCCGATGATCTCCGAACGATGTCACTGTCCCACCCTTTAAAGCCCTTTTGCCCTTAATCGCCAAACCGTCCTGCATCTCCGAAATATCAGCACCAAGGACTTTTAACGTCTCCGCCACGGCATTTAAGCGGTCACTCTCCTTCAAACGAAGCCTCCCGGCATTATTGATGATAGTCTCGCCCTCCGATACAGAAGCAATTAGCGCAAGTATCGGTACAAGGTCGGGCGTATTGCTTGCGTCGAACTGTATTGCACTTTTTTTTGCAGGCGAAACATAAACCGTGTCGCCCTCATACTCGACTGAGGCACCAAATCTGCCCATTTGCCGCAGAATCGCCATATCCCCTTGGCTGGAACCGAGATTCAGCCCCGAGCAGGTCACTCCGCTGCCACCCAACACTCCCGCTCCCAGCCATGCCGCTGCATTGCTCCAATCCCCCTCAACCTTGACATCTCCGGGGGATATATACTTTTGCGAACCCTCAATCAGGCAAATAGCTCCCCGACCAGCTCTTGTCCCCTTCATTCTGGCATTTATACCATAGGAGCGAAGCACGTCCAACGTTAGGGTCACATAGGGCATTGACTCAACTTTGCCTTCAACATTAATCACGCTATCGCCGTCTATAAGCGGTAATGCCATCAAAAGGCCGCTTATGAATTGTGAAGATACATTGCCCTGCAAAGTGTAATCGCCACTCTGTAGTTTTCCAAAGCATGCCAAATTGCCCTTTGACATTGTAATTTCACAGCCGTTAGAGGCAAGCTGCTCCAAAAGAGGCGAAGTGGGTCGCTCCCGCAGAGAGCCGACAGTGACGAACATCGCCGGAACCCCCAGCGCAGCGCAGACAGGGAGCATGAATCTGAGTGTTGCGCCGCTTTCGCCGCATACCTGCATTACAGGCTCCTTTGACAATGGGAAACTAAGCGGGACGACATTAAACCCGGTGCCATCGTGGCGGATTTGTGCACCTAAACTTTCGAGGCAAGCGACTGTCGCATCTATGTCATCAGACCTTTCAGAACATTCAATGTAAGAAGTTTTGTCCGAAAGCGCCGCACAAATAAGCAACCTGTGCGCATGTGATTTTGAGGCGACTGCCTCTATTGCCCCCCCACTTGGCGGCTTTGTAATGGTAATATTCATGCATTTTCCCCACTTTTCACAATTCCTAAATCAATTATCTCTTCTAAGTCAACCACGTCCGCTTTGCGTAACACAGAACAGCCAATCGCCTCGGGAAAAACAAGCGTAATCTTGTCGCCCCTGCGCTTCTTGTCCGAAAGTGCCGCTTCGCTTAGCTCCTGTGCACTAAAACGAGTCGTATACGGCAATCCATATCTATGCAACAAGTCAATGAGCTCATTATAGCACTCATCGCTGCAAACGCCCATCTTCATCGCCGCCCTGGCTTCAATTGCCATGCCTATTGCCACAGCCCTGCCATGAGAAATATTGTAATTGCTTAAATACTCAATCGCATGCCCGACGGTGTGCCCAAAATTGAGTATTTTCCGTCTGCCGGTTTCAAATTCGTCCTCGCAAACAACCTCAGCCTTAATAGTGGCGCACTTAACCACAATCTCTTCAAGATTAAATTGCGGACGCTCCTTAAGGCTGTAAAACAATTCACTGTCCGCAATGACCCCATATTTGATTACCTCGGCGCATCCATCCGTGAAAATGCTGGGCGGAAGCCCCTCTAGCAAATCAAGGTCACAAATCACTGCCGACGGCTGATAAAAAGTGCCTACAAGATTTTTGCCCGACTCTATATCCACACCTGTCTTCCCGCCTATCGACGAGTCCACAGCGGCAAGCAGAGTCGTAGGTATTTGAATATAGGGAATCCCCCTCAAATACGTCGCCGACGCAAACCCAGCCAAATCACCCACGACGCCCCCGCCAAAAGCAAGGACAATATCGGAATGACTCAGCTTGCTTTCAGCAAGAAACTCAACGAGGCTGACATAGGTATATGCATTCTTTGACGCTTCACCGCTTTTGACTTTGAAAACAGGCGTCTCAAAGCCTTTCTTATGCAGTGACTTGAGCAGTTTTTCCAAATAAAGTTCTGAAACCACATCATCTGTGACGACCGCCGCAATTTCTCCTTCCGCAATGCCGCTTACATATGAGCCCACACGTTCAAGAAGCCCAGCATCGATAAACACATCATATTCACTTGAAGCCTTTACAGCAACAGTTCTCACATCAAAACGCTCCAAATCCTGCGCACCCTCTCCGCTACAATGTCAAACTCATCCGGAGTGAGCGACTGCGCTCCATCGCACAATGCGTTCGCCGGGTCATTATGCACCTCAATCATAACCCCATCCGCCCCCGCCGCAACCGCCGCCATAGCCATCGGCCCGACCAAACGAGAAATTCCGAGCGCATGGCTTGGATCTACAACCACAGGGAAATCCGACAGTTCTTTGAGAACTGGGACGGCGGACAGGTCAAGGGTATTTCTCGTATAGGTCTCAAAGGTCCTAACCCCGCGCTCGCACAAAATAATATTGCGATTGCCTCCCGCCAAAATATATTCTGCGCTGCCCAGAAGCTCTGCCAAAGTATTTGCAAGGCCGCGCTTGAGCAAAATAGGCTTATCCGTCCTGCCCAGCATAGTGAGCAGTTCGAAATTCTGCATATTGCGAGCACCCACCTGAATGACATCCACATGCTCAAATAGCGGAAGATGGCTCTCGCTCAAAATTTCAGTGACAATGGGCATCCCCGTGATTCTTCTTGCCTCAAGCAAAAGCTCTATGCCCTCAGCGCGAAGCCCTTGAAAGTCATAGGGCGATGTGCGAGGCTTGAAAGCTCCGCCGCGCAAAACCGAAGCCCCGGAAGACTTTACTCTTTCCGCTATGCCAATAATCTGCTCTTTCGACTCGACAGAGCAAGGCCCCGCAATCAACTGGAAGTGGCCGCCCCCAATTTTTACGCCGCTGATTTCCACACAGGCGCTCATGCTTAATTTACAAACCTTTCCAGCCGATCCATGCCTTCCTTGATTGTCTCCATGGAAGCGGCATAAGTAAGCCTCAAGAAGTTTTCGCAACCAAACCCCGTACAGGACACCAGAGCCACTAGCCCACTCTCCAAGAATGCAAGGGAAAAATCATCGCTGTTATTAATCACCTTCCCACCCAGAGTCCTGCCTAAAAGCCCCTCGATATTCATCATAACATAAAAAGCGCCATCAGGCTTGCGGCAACTAACACCCTCAATTGCATTGATGCGCTCGTAAATGTAGTCTCGCCTCTCCTCAAAAACCTTGCGCATCTCATCTACTCCACCTTGCGGCCCTGCTAAAGCCTCCACAGCCGCAAACTGGGAAATCGTGCTCGGCGAGCTGGTCGAATGGCTGAGATAATTGCCCATGACCTCCGCAAGATTTGCATTTGAAGCCGTGTATCCGATACGCCAGCCGGTCATGGCATAAGTCTTTGAAACACCACTTACAATTATTGTGCGCTCCTTGATGTCCTCGCCAAGCGAAGCAACGCTAACAAACTTTCTGCCATCGTAAATGAGCCGATAATAAATCTCATCGGACATAATATACAGATCACGCTCGACGCAAACCTCCGCCAAAGCACGTAATTCATCTCCATCATACAGCATGCCGGTGGGGTTCGAGGGATTATTGAGGATAAAAAGCTTCGTCCTATCTGTCACGGCACTGTCCAACTGCCCAGCCGTAATCTTGAAATCGCAAGACTCAGGAGCAGAGATAATAACAGGGACTCCCCCAGCCATCCGAATCGCCTCGGCATATGTCACCCAATAAGGCGCCGGGAGGATAACCTCGTCGCCAGGGTCGAGAATCGCCCGCAATGCGACATAGATATTATGCTTAGCGCCACTGGCCACAACAATCTGAGCCGGACTGTAATCAACTCCGCAATCAGAAAGCAGCCTGTCCGCAACCGCTTGGCGCAAAGCCGGGATTCCATTAAAGGGGGTATACCGGGTCTGCCCTTCCCTGATAGCCTTGTGGGCGGCTTCTTTGATATTATCGGGCGTGTCAAAATCAGGCTCGCCGGCACCAAACCCAACAACATCCTTGCCCTCAGCCTTCATCTGCTTGAACAAAGCATCCACCTTAAGCGTAGTAGAGGCCTGAACCGCCAAAGCAATCTTGGAAATACCCTTCATCAAAACAATCCCCCTTGCATATTCATATAAAATATTATAGTGCCCTCTTGTAATAAATGCAAGAAAAATCAAATAATCCCCCGCCACGACAGAACCACCAATGTGCATGTGATGATTACAAATACCGAAGCAAGCACGACGCCAACGCTAATCTTAGAAGACCGTGAAGTCGGCGCCGGCAGAACCGGCAAGAGCCGCGACTTGCCCAAGGCCTTCCTTATTGGCTTATACAGCAGCATGGCAATAGCTGCGTTGAGCGCTCCCTTGATTAGATTAAAGGGCAAAAAGCCCGGAATCAGCAGCGCCTCGACGACATGGCGCGGATGCCCCAGCAGGATTGGCGTAAGCGCATAATTCCAAAGGAGCATGACAAAGGTCGTCACCACCACGGCGACAGAGAGCCCGATAGTCGCACCGGCGATTGAACGGTTCTTTTTGTAAATAAAGGAGGCCGTGCAAGCAAATGCGCACGAAGCAATAAAGTTCATCGGAATCCCAATCGGCCCCATAACGCTGGTAGTAAACCCCTCAAGCAGGGCAATAACCGCCGCCATAACAAGCGGCGCGAGCGGCCCGTAAATAAATCCCGCAATAACAAGAACAACGTCCTTAGGCTCGTACCCCAAAAAGCCAACCGCCGGAACCAGTGGAATCCTTATCAGCGACGCCACAATATACGCTATTGCGCTGAGCATTGACAGCACTACGACCACCTTGATGTCAAAAACCCTCTTTGCACCTATCCTTGAGCCTGCCTTCGCATTCATTTCCGTGTCCATATCTCAACCCCCAAAAAAAATAAATACAACCGAAAAGCTTGCGGCCCCGGTCGTATTTAAATCCCATGCAAAACACATACCCATATCTTCTCTCATCCAGACTCTAACTGTCGGTATTGGAATCACACCAATTCAACGATTTCTCGCTCGCGGACTATCACCGCCGGTAGGGACTCTCACCCTGCCCCGAAGACGCAACTATTCAATTGCGAAAATGATACCATGCTCCGCTTCGCTTGTCAATCAGAAATTTTCACCCTCACATCCCATATACATCCTCCGCTGTGAGCATAGAAACGCCGCCAATGTTTAGCGCCGTTATTGCAGCAGAATTGTCTGACACTCGTAAAATTACACAGGCGCTATCCCGGCTCTGCGTCAAAAACGCATATGTATACTCCACATCAACATCTGCCTCTGAAAGCAAGCGCAAAACCCCGGCAAGCGCTCCCGGCTTATCTCCTACGTCAACTGCAATGACCTCATTTAACTTCACAAGGTACTTGGCCTCTTTGAAAATCTCAAGCGCACGCTCCGGCGTATCCACAATCAGCCTCAAAATCCCAAACTCCGCCGTATCCGCAAGCGACACCGCACGCAAGTCAATATCAGCGCCTGCCAAGCCCTCAAGCGCTTCAACCAGCCTGCCCGGCTTGTTTTCCAAAATAACTGATATTTGCTCTATTATCATAGCACTGATTATCCTTTCGTTCAGCACGCAGACAGTTCCTTAATTTCTCAATACTGAACTTTCCATATTCACGCCATTTTAGCACAAACAAAAAAATTTTAATAGAGCATTTTGTAACAATTCAGTGCCAGCCAAGAAAACCTAGTATTAGGCATTGAGAAGCCTGTGCGCTCATCGTAGAGAGGGAATTCCGGCTACTGCTACGGAACTNNCC
>WQSH01000038.1 GCA_009787995.1 Oscillospiraceae bacterium | reverse complement strand
GCGGGTGTGCTCAATGGGTATCAGGTCGTCGATGTCAAAGTAACTCTGTACGATGGTTCGTACCACGATGTTGACTCATCTGAGCTTGCGTTCAAGATTGCCGGAAGCATGGCGTTCAAAGAAGCGATGCTCAAGGCAAACCCTGTCCTTTTGGAGCCGATAATGAATGTCACCGTCACAGTCCCCGATGAGTACATGGGCGATGTTATGGGCGACCTAAACGCAAGGCGCGGTCAAATCACGGGGTCTGAAACAAAAAGCGGGGCCGCACAAATCACCGCATCCGTGCCGCTGTCTACAATGTTTGGTTATGCGACGTCATTGCGTTCATTCACTCAGGGCAGAGGGAACTTTGCGATGGAACCCAGCCATTACGTTGAGCTTCCAAAATCACTTCAAGACGACTTGATTAATGGAAAGCGGATTTAAACGCAAAAAATAAACATCTTGCAAAATATAAAAAAATGCGGTAGAATACCGCATAAAACAGAGGCTATATTTTATTTAGAATCGTAAGGAGGATTTCTAAGAAATGGCAAAGCAAAAGTTTGAAAGAAACAAGCCGCACGTTAATATCGGCACAATTGGTCACGTTGACCACGGTAAGACTACGCTGACTGCCGCGATTACGAAATACCTGAGCCTTCAGGGCAAAGCCAAGTTTGAGGCATATGACACAATCGACAAAGCCCCCGAAGAGCGTGAGCGCGGCATAACAATCAACACGGCGCACGTTGAGTATGAGACAGATGCCCGCCACTATGCGCATGTTGACTGCCCGGGGCATGCAGACTATATCAAAAACATGATTACTGGCGCCGCACAGATGGACGGTTCAATTCTCGTTATCTCAGCCGCTGACGGCCCGATGGCTCAAACCCGCGAACACATTCTCCTGGCTCGCCAGGTTGGCGTCCCAGCTATCGTGGTGTTCATGAACAAGGCAGACCAGGTCGACGACGAAGAGCTCCTTGAGCTTGTCGAGATGGAAATCCGCGAGCTGCTTTCAAAGTATGATTTCCCGGGCGACGATATCCCAATCGTCAAGGGTAGCGCACGCAACGCCCTTGAGTCCGAAAACACAGATTTTAACGCACCTGAGTTCGAATGCATCAAAGAGCTGATGGCCAATGTAGACTCATATATCCCGACGCCTGAGCGCAAGTCTGACCTGCCATTCTTAATGCCCGTCGAGGACACAATGACAATCACTGGGCGCGGAACGGTCGCCACCGGGCGCGTTGAGCGCGGCCAGATTAACCTTAACGAGAAGGTCGAAATTGTGGGCTTGATGGAAGAGCCGCGCGAGACGACCATCACCGGCATCGAAATGTTCAGGAAGCTCCTCGACTACGCAGAGGCCGGCGACAACATCGGCGCACTCCTGCGCGGTGTGTCGAGGGATGAAATCTGGAGGGGCCAGGTTCTTGCCAAGCCCAAGAGCATCAAACCATTGACGAAGTTCAAGGGTCAGGTCTACGTCCTGTCCAAGGACGAGGGAGGCCGCCACACCCCTTTCTTCAACAACTATAGGCCGCAGTTTTACTTTAGGACTACTGACGTTACGGGAGTCATCACCCTGCCTTCGGATGTTGAGATGTGCATGCCCGGCGACAATGTCGAGATGGACGTCGAGCTGATTACGCCTATCGCCATCGAACACGGTCTGCGCTTCGCTATCAGGGAAGGCGGCAGGACGGTAGGCTCCGGGGTCGTCATCGCAGTGACGGAGTAGAGGGTTGACCTTAGGACTCAGAATCTACAAAAATATAAGCACAGGGGCGGCGATGGAAAACGCCGCCCTGTTTTGCGGCTATTTGCACAAAAAACACAAAATTGACTGCATTAAGTAACAAAAATATAAAAAAATTTACAGAAACAAAACAATTTGCTATTGTATTTTGCTAGGGTTTGGTATATTATGTAAAAAACGCACAGGAGTGCATGGGCAAAATGACATAAAATATGTCATTCTGGCTGGTCGGGGAGGATGGCTTAGTGTCAAGCAGGATATTTCAAAGCGTTATTATCCAGATGAAAGATGCCACCACGCGAGCTATTGGCGTTGTCGATCCGGAAGGAATTGTTGTAGCAAGCAGCGATCTTTCCCTGATTGGCACAAATGTAGGTGTTGTGCAAACTCAAGGCGGCGAGCATGGTGGCGACCTAACAACTACATATGGGGGAAGAACTTACAAGGCTCTCGGTGTTGGCGCCGCTGATGACTATACCGTTTTTGCAGAAGGCGAGGATGAGCTTTCAAAGACAATCTGTATAATGGCTTCCATCGCCATTAGCGAAGCCGGTATATATTTTGAGGAAAACCACGACAAACGGGCCTTTGTGAAGAACATAGTGACTGAAAATGTTTTGCCAGGCGACATATACATCCGCGCCAAAGAGCTGCGCTTTGCGTCTGAGGTAATGAGGGGGGTGCTCGTTATCCGGAACAGCACAACGATTGACCCTTCGGCGATTGACCTCCTGCAAGACTCATTCCCAGACAGGCATCATGATTTTGTGATCTCCGTAGGGGACAACGACATAGCGGTTATAAAGGAAATGCCCCCGACTGCGGATTTGAAATTTTTGCTGAAGTTTGCCGAAATGATTGAGCAGAAGCTGGAAAGCGAGCTTTCCCTTAAGACCGTCATAGGCATAGGCACGCCTGCGCGCCACCTGCGCGAGCTTCCCGACAGATATAAGGAAGCGCTGATTTCCATTGATGTTGGCAGGGTGTTTGATGCCGAGAAAAATATTATAAGCTACGAGAGCCTTGGCATTGGGAGGCTGATTTACCAGCTCCCGACAACTTTGTGCGAAATTTTCCTTTCCGAGGTTTTTAAGCGCAACCCTATTGAAGCCTTAGATCAGGAGACATTATTCACAATTGACAAATTTTTTGAAAACAGCCTAAATGTGTCGGAGACGTCTAGGAAGCTTTTTGTTCATAGGAACACTCTAGTTTACAGGCTCGAGAAAATCAAAAAAATCACAGGACTGGATCTTAGGGAGTTTGACCATGCCATAATTTTTAAGGTTGCGCTTATGGTAAAGAAGTACCTTGTCTCACAGGAGTCGAAATACTAACATGATTAGATTAACCGACGTTTTTAAAGTTTATGCCAACGGTACGAAAGCTTTAAAGGGCGTCACTTTTACACTAAATACCGGGGAGTTCGCATTTTTGGTAGGCCCTTCTGGTTCCGGCAAGTCGACTATAATCAAGCTCCTGACCGGCGAGGTTGCGCCGACGGATGGACAGGTTGTTGTCAATGGATACGATATGGAACGTATACGAATGAGCAAGATGCCATACCTAAGAAGGACTATAGGCGTTATTTTTCAGGATTTCCGGCTGATTGAAGGAAAGACAGTATTCGAAAATGTCGCATTTGCCATGCGCGTCGTTGGTGCGTCAAACAAGGAAATCCGCCAGCGCGTGCCATATGTAGTTGAGCTTGTCGGACTCGAAAATAAAATTAACGCAAAGCCTGATGAGCTGTCGGGCGGCGAACAGCAGAGGGTCGCTATAGCGCGTGCGCTTGTCAACAATCCTTCGCTTATCATTGCCGACGAACCAACAGGCAACCTTGACCCTGCGCGCAGCCTTGAGATACTCTTGCTGCTGCAAAAAATTAATGAGCTAGGGACCACGGTCCTAATTGTGACACATGAGAAGCCGCTCGTTGACAGATTGTCCATGCGCGTTATTGCGATTGATGGAGGCCGGATTATCAGCGACGGAATGGATGGGTATTATAACTATGAAGTGGAGTAGGAACAGAACTGGTTATTATCTAAAAGAGGGCGTATCGAGTATATTCAACCATAGTCTTATGTCCTTTGCGTCGATATGCATTATTATTGCTTTTCTGCTTATTATGGGCAGTTTCATACTCCTTGCCGTAAACATCAACGATATCATCGGCGGGCTTGAAGACGAAAACATAATACTTGCGTATATTGACGAATACCTGTCCGAGTTCGAAGCCCGCGCTTTGGGCGCCGAGCTTGCGCGCACCGCAAATGTAAGCAGGGTGAATTTCATCACCCGCGAAGAGGCTTTGGAGCGGTTTATAGGCAGGCACGAGGAAACGGGGCGGTTTGCCGACGTTGACCCGACATGGCTGCGGCATCGGTTTGAGGTGTTCGTGGAAGATATTGCATTCATAAGCGACACATTGCACGAAATGCGCACGATATACGGCATAGAGAGGGTGAACGCAAACCTTACAGTTGCTAGGGCCTTGGTTTCGGTGCGAACTATTGTTACAGGCATTTCTGTTGTAATTATCGCCGTGCTCCTCGCCATATCGCTGTTTATCATGTCGAATACAATAAAGCTGGCGACGTATGAGCGCCGCGAAGAAATTGCTATCATGAGGATGGTAGGGGCGACGAACTCTTTTATCCGCTGGCCTTTCATTACTGAGGGCTTTATCTTAGGTTTCCTGGGCTCGATGGCATCGTATGCGGTCCTTTGGAGCCTGTATGGGATAATGGCGGGCAGGGTATATAATTTTGAAGCATTTTTTATTAATCTGGTGCCATTCTCCGTTGTGTCGGTGCCAGTTTTCTTCCTATTTGCCGCCATAGGGTTCGGCGTTGGAGTAGGCGGCAGCGGCTTGGCGCTAAATAAGTATCTCAAAGTTTAGATTTTTTTATAGAGGTGATTTATGACTATGAATAAGAAGGTTGTAAGAATAATAGCAATCGTGCTTGCGGCGGTGATGCTATTGTCTGTTGGGTTTATTGTTCTAGACGCAATTTCCGCATCAGCGAACACCAGCCCGACGCGAACGCAGATCAACAGGCTGCGCCAGGAGCTGCAGGATTACCAGAGGAGAAGAAGGGAAGTCCAGTCGCATATCAATGCCATTGATTTCGAAAAACGGACCGAGCTTGCCAGGAAGAGCGTGCTTGACGACAGGATCATGCTGACTGGGATGGAAATAGACAATATCATAGCGACTATCGAGCAATATGAATTGCTGATACTCGAAAAGGAGCACGAAGTTGACTTGGCGCAGGATAGGGAAGACGCCCAGTTCCAGCTTTACAGGTCGCGGGTTCGGGATATGGAGGAAAACGGCGTTATTTCATTTCTTGAGATACTGTTCGACTCAACCAATTTTGCCGACCTCCTGGCGCGGATGGACTTTGTTGCGGACATAATGCGCAACGACGAGCAAATGTACTTTGACCTAATCGACGCCCGTCTGGCGACCATTGCGGCGAAGGAAGCCCTTGAGGAAACCAAGCTTGAGCTTGAAGAAGAGGAAGTTCAGCTGCGGATTATGCAGGCGGAGCTCGAGGAGCAGGTCGCAGAGGCTGATTTGCTCATATATCAGCTGCAGCAAGACCGGGACGCTGAGGCGGCGCTGTATGCCGAGGTAGCTGCTGAGGAGGCTCGCGTCCTGCGGGACATCAACAGGGCGGAAGCGGAGCTCCGGAGACAGGAGGCTGCCGAAGCGGCGCGCAGGCAGGCGCAGAACATAGTCAGGGGTACCGGCGACCTTATGTGGCCTGTACCGTCTAGCAGGAATATAACGAGCGAATTTGGCTCAAGGATGCACCCAGTCTTTAGGCAGATGAGGCAGCATTCTGGTATTGACATTGCCGCGCGGCACGGCGCAAATGTTCTCGCCGCCGACAGGGGCACAGTCATAACTTCAAGGTTTAACTCATCTTATGGCAACTATATTGTAATTGCCCATGGGGAAAACAGGAACGGCGACAGGATCACTACCCTATATGCGCATTTGAGCACACGCTCTGTGAGCGTCGGTGATGTGGTGGAGCAAGGTCAGGTGATTGGGCGTATAGGCTCCACGGGCGTTTCAACCGGCCCGCATCTGCACTTTGAAGTTATGGTAAACGGCACAAGGGTTAACCCGATGAGATTCCTTTAGCCCCCTAGAGGATAACGTGACGATATGAAACGAAGATACTCGCTTGGAATTGTTATAACGCTGATGCTTTTTGCATCAGCGTTGACATGGGCAGGTACGGTGCTCATCACAGGGGTTCCCTTTGTGGGGTTGGGCAGCAGCAGAGCCAACTATGTGCGCGACTATGCTGCGCTCCTGGCGAGGATTGAGGAATATTTCATCGGCGAGTACGAAGAGGGGGAAATTGCAACTGCGGCGATGCGGGCGGCTGTCGCTGCGCTGGGCGACGAATGGTCGTTTTTTATGACGCAGGAGGAATTTGAACGCAACCAAGACAGCACTCGCAACAGGTATCAAGGCATTGGCGTCAATGTCATTTCCGATGAGGCAACCGGCAATATTAGGATAACCAATGTATTCAGCGGTTCTGCGGCGGAAACGGCAGGTATCATATCCGGTGACATGATTATTGAAGTCGATGGTGAGAGCGTAACGGGCATTACTCTTGCAGAGCTTCGCTACATGCTACTAAGGCCGATTGGCGAATCTGCGGAGATCGGCATAGAGCGCGAGGACGGCACAGTTGAGACGGTCACCGTCATTTATAGCTTTGTTTACGTCAATCCGGTCAGCTTTGAGATGCTTGAGGGACTTGTAGGCTATATAAGGTTGGCGAATTTTCACGGCGGCTCTGCGCAGCATTTTATTTCTGCGGCAAATGAGCTGATTGGGCAAGGTGCCTTGGGGTTTGTTTTTGACATGCGGGGTAACCCTGGGGGGTGGGTCACGGAGATGTCGGAAATTCTGGACTTCTTGCTGCCCGAGGGCGAGATTTTTGTGGCTGTGAACAGAAGTGGCATGGAGAATATAACGATGTCCGGGCCGGAGCATGTTGACTTGCCTATGGTAGTTATTGTAGACCGCTTTTCCTTCAGCGGGGCGGAGTATTTTGCTGCGATGCTCAGGGAGTTTGGCTTTGCCGAGATTGTTGGCGAACAGACGACGGGCAAGAGCCGGATGCAGAGGGCTGTGCGCATTCCAGGGGGTGGCGCTATAAATATTTCATTTGCCGAGTATCTGACGAAAAACAGGGTCAGCCTTCATGATGAGGGCGGCGTCACTCCAGACCATCCGGTGACGCTTACCGACGAGGAGCGCATTCTTTTCTTGACAGGAAATCTCGACAAGGAAATGGATCCGCAATTGCAAAAAGCGCTGCAAATTCTTGCAATTTCTTGATATTTGTTGACAAAGGCGCAAACTTCGCATATAATCACTCACTAAATTACATTCCGGAAAGGGTATAGTGCAATGTTCAAAGAAGCAAAGTATAAAATGAGCGAGGAACGGCTCTCGCAACTTAAGGACGAGCTACATTATTTGCAGACAGTAAGGGAAAAGGAGGTCGCCCAGCAGATAAAGGAGGCGCGCTCCTTCGGCGACCTTACTGAAAACAGCGAGTATGACGAGGCAAAGACCGAACAGGGCAAACTTTATTCAAAGATTGCTGAGATCAAAAACCTTATAGAAAATGCCGAAATTGTAAGGGCATCCCAAAAAACCGACATCGTTGGTATTGGCAGCAAAGTCACAGTGCGCGACTTGGAGGACGATTCCAAGGAGCTGTACGAGATTGTGGGCTCGCAGGAGGCAGATCCTGCGCTGTTTCGGGTTTCTGACGATTCGCCATTTGGAAAGGGCTTGATGGATCGCAAGATGGGCGACACCATAGAAATCGAAGCTCCCATTGGCACTCTAAAGTTCGAAATACTCAAAATTGAGTAAAAAGGTGGATACTTTTATGTCTGATGATAATTCAAATACTCTTGCAAGCGAAGGCGCAGAGCTCTCGGAAATCCTTCAAATCCGCAGGGAAAAGCTAAAGAGGCTTCAGGACGAGGGCAAGGATCCATTTCATATCACCAGCTTTTCCCGCACTGCATATTCAGCAGAGGTCACGGGTGACTTTGAGGCTTTTGAAAACAAGGACGTCGTCATGTGCGGTAGGGTAATGGCCAAGCGTGAGATGGGCAAGGCTACTTTTGTCGATATAATGGACGACAGGGGGAGAATTCAGCTCTACATAAAGCAAAACGACGTCGGCGAGGAGGCCTTTGGCGAGGTCAAGAAGGGCGATATTGGGGATTTTGTCGGAATTTCGGGTTTCGTCTTTAAAACGAGGATGGGCGAGGTTTCCGTCCATTGCAAGACCGTCACACTCCTTTCAAAGTCGCTCAGGCCATTGCCTGAGAAATTCCATGGTCTGACAAATCAGGAGCTCAAGTACCGCCATAGGTATGTCGATTTGATCATGAACCCAGATGTGCGAAAAACCTTTGAAATTCGCAGCAGGTTCATCTCCTTTGTGCGCTCATTCTTAAATGAGCGCGGGTACATGGAGGTCGAGACCCCGGTTCTAGGCACCATATCCGGCGGTGCGACCGCCAGGCCTTTTATAACGCACCACAACACGCTCGGGCTGGATATGTACTTGCGGATTGCCCTGGAACTGCATTTGAAGCGGCTTATAGTCGGCGGCATAGAGCGCGTATATGAGATTGGCAGGATATTCCGTAACGAGGGCATGGACACTAAGCACAATCCTGAGTTCACCATGGTTGAGCTTTATCAGGCTTATGCCGACTACAACGATATTATGGATTTATTTGAGGAGCTGGTGTCTTCTGCGGCGCTGAATATCCTTGGCAGCTACAAGCTCAAGTGGCTGGATTGTGATATAGATCTCACCCCGGGGTGGCAGAGGATTTCAATGGCTGATGCTGTAAAGGAGCACACGGGTGTTGACTTTATGTCCTTCGAGAGCACAGAGGATGCAGTCAAGGCGGCGGCCTCTATTGGCGTCAAGATGCCTGATGGGAAGGCGCCTACTTGGGGCGATTTGCTTTTCGAGTGTTTTGACCAAAGGGCGGAGGAGAAACTGATTCAGCCTGTGTTCATTATCGACCACCCCGTCGAAGTTTCGCCTTTGGCTAAGAGGAAGAAGTCCGACCCTAGGCTTACGGAGCGGTTTGAGGTTTTTATCTGCCGCAACGAGATGGGCAACGCTTTTAGCGAGCTTAATGACCCGATTGACCAGCGGCAGCGTTTTCTGGCGCAGGCTGCGTTGAGGAGTGCAGGCGACCTTGAAGCGGGAATGATGGACGACGATTTCATCAATGCCCTTGAATATGGGATGCCCCCTACCGGTGGGCTGGGCATAGGCATAGACAGGTGCGTCATGATGCTGACCGGCAATTCCTCAATTCGGGACGTCCTATTGTTTCCCACCATGAAGCCTATTGATGATTAATGCATAGCCGCTTCCGGCGGCTTTTTATGCGGGCTTAGACATTTCGACGCCCTTGGGGAGCAGCATCTGAGGTATTTGTATGGAGAGGATTTCCAGTCGGCGCAACCCATTGTGTGCGCATTTTAAGAAATTAGGCGCAAGCCGCAGCTATCGTGAGGCGTGTGGGGAGTTTCTTTGTGATGGCATTAAGCTGCTTGAGGAGGCATGGCGCTGCGGCGCTGATATTGTTGCGGTCATTGTTTCTGCCGACCTTGCTTTCCCTTTGCCGCCCGATACAAAGGTGTTTGTTGCTGACAAAAGCTTGATTGACTCTCTTTCCCCTTTAAAAAGTGCGCAGAACGTGCTGTTTTCCTGCAAGATTCCCGAAAATAGAATTCGGAGCGGCCCTGCCGGTACCCGGATTTTGCTTGACGGCGTCCAAGACCCCGGCAATGTAGGTGCCATTATTCGTACTGCTAATGCGTTTGGCATTCATGAAGTCATTTTGACGGGCGACTGTGCGGACATCTATAATCCCAAAACCATACGCGCGACAATGGGTGCTATCTTTAGGCAGCGCATTTGCTGCATGGGCATTCCAGAACTTTTGCGCATTAAAGAAGGTGGGGTTAAATTTGTCGGAGCTGCGCTTGGAGAGGATAGTATAGAGCTTGGGGAGCTGTGCCTCAAGGGGGCGCTTATTGCAGTTGGAAGCGAGGGGCGGGGGATTTCGGATGCGGTGCTCGAACTTTGTGACTCGAAGGTAATGATACCTATCGACCCACAGTGCGAATCTTTGAATGCTGCAGTGGCCGCAGCTATAATGATGTGGAGTGTGAGATAAATGCAGTCGCTTAAATATTGGGTTTGGCTTTCTACGATTAACGGAATCGGGGCTATGACTGCTATGCGCTTGCTCAACCATTTCGGCAGTCCGGAGAATGTTTTTATGGCTGATCTGCCGCAGTACCTCAAAGTTCCCGATATTAAACCCGGCGATGCCGCAAGGCTTTCGGATAAGAGCCTGGATGGGGCAAGTCTGATTTTGGCGGAGTGTGCCGAATGTGGCTGCCGCATAGTCACTTTCCGTGACGAGGAATATTCCGAGAGGCTCCGGAACATTTACGACCCGCCCATCGTCTTATACGTGCGCGGGCATTTGCCTGATATCGATGGAGAACCCATTGTCTCTATCGTTGGGTCAAGGGATTGCACCCCATATGGGATTGGTGCAGCTGAGTCCATTTCTCACGGCCTCGCCAGCCGTGGGGTCATTGTTGCTACCGGACTTGCGCGCGGAATTGATTCTGCGGCGGTGCGGGGCGCTATGCTCGGCGGGGGGCGGGTTATTGGAGTCGTAGGCACGGGCCTTGACGTGGTCTACCCTCCGGAGAATGTGGAGCTTTTCGACGATGTCGCAAATTATGGCGCCATAATCAGCGAGTACCCGCCAAAGACACCCCCGGCAAAAAATCATTTCCCCGCCCGAAACAGGATTATAAGCGGCATTTCGCTTGGCGTTGCTGTAATTGAAGCACCCAAGCGCAGTGGGGCGCTCATAACCGCAGCTAGGGCGTTGGAGCAGGGGCGGGATGTTTTTTCACTGCCTGGGAATGTCGATGCCAGAAGCTGCGAGGGTTCGAATGCGCTCCTTCGCGATGGAGCAATTCCGATACTGTCAGCAGAGGACATTATAAGCGAGTATGCCGAGCTATTCCCAGATAAAATTAGCGAGGGGGGCAAACCCAGTTTTAGCCCAGATGACGATGCAGATAAGCATAGGAAATTGCGCAGCGGGCAGGCGGTTTCGGATGCCGCCAAAAAAATTGTAAGCAAAAAAGAGATTGACAAGCAAACCGGGGTAGAATATATTGACTTAAACGAAATAATTGACGCCCTTGATGGCGACGAAGGAATTGTCGCAAATACGATTAAGGCAAATAGTGTACATATCGACGAGATTATCCAAAATTCCGGGCTGCCCCCGCAGCAGGTGCTGACAGCAATAACAATGCTTGAGATAAAGGGTGCTGTCGTGCAATCGGGTGGAAAGTATTATTCATTGGCAAAGCCGGAATAGCGGCATAGCCACATCATTAACCACAAAAATGCGAGGTCTGATAAATGGCAAAAGAAAAAAGCAATCTTGTAATAGTTGAATCGCCGGCGAAGGCAAAGACGATAGGGAAGTATCTTGGCTCTAATTTTCGGGTGACGGCGTCCATGGGGCATCTCAGGGATTTGCCCAAGAGCAAGCTTGGAGTAGATATCGAAGAAGGGTTCATTCCGGACTATCAGCCTGTCAAGGCCAGGGAAAGCACCATTTCCGAACTGGAGAAAGCCGCAAAGAACAGCTCGAACGTATATCTTGCAACCGACCCTGACCGAGAAGGGGAGGCTATTTCATGGCATCTTAAAGAGCTGCTTAAACTTCCTGATGATAAGACATTTCGGGTTACCTTTAACGAAATAACACAGAAAGTCGTACGCAGCAGTATCGAAAATCCGCGCGCAATAGATATGGACCTTGTCAACGCCCAGCAGGCAAGGCGCATCCTGGACAGGATCGTGGGCTACAAGCTCAGCCCATTGCTGTGGAAGAAGGTACGCCGCGGCCTCTCCGCAGGGCGCGTGCAGTCTGTCGCAACTAGGATGGTCACTGACAGGGAAGGCGAGATTCGCAATTTTAAACCTGAAGAATATTGGCTGTTAAGTGTAGATTTGACGCTGCTTGGTTTGGGCGATGACGTAAGCTCCGGGCGTTTCACAGCTTCGTTTCATGGAAATGAGAAAAAAAAGCTTGAGCTCACCAGTGAAGCGGAGGTAAAAGAGGTCATTGAAGCTGTCCGCACATCGCCTTTTTTTGTAAAATCAATAAAGCGGACTGAAAAAAAGCGATCGGCTTCCCCGCCATTTATAACTTCCACGCTACAGCAGGAGGCTTCGCGCAAGCTGGGAATGGCGCCGCGCCGCACGATGTCGATAGCGCAGCAGCTGTACGAGGGCGTTGACATTCAGGGAGAGGGAACTATTGGTCTCATTACCTATATGAGAACAGACTCCCTACGGATTTCCGACGATGCGAGCAGTGACGCAAAGAAATTTATCACTGATACTTACGGCACGGAATACTACCCTCAAAGCCCGAATCGGTATAAATCCAAAAGCAACGCTCAGGATGCGCATGAGGCCATACGACCAAGCAATGTTTTTATAACGCCTGATCGCATCAAGGGCAGCGTCACGTCCGACCAGCTTAGGCTCTACCGTTTGATTTGGGGTCGCTTTATAGCAAGCCAGATGGCTGTTGCGACCTATGACAGCGTGACTGTCGATACTTTGTCGGCAGGGTATGTTTTTAGGGCCAACCACACAGCTGTTGTGTTTCCGGGCTTCACCGCTGTTTATGAGGAAAGTAAGGACGATGAGAAGGTACAAAAGGAATCGCCCTTGCCTGCGCTCAAGGATGGTGACACCCTGAACCTGCTGGGCATCAAGGATGAACAAAAATTCACCCAGCCGCCTGCCCGATACACGGAGGCTTCGCTTATTCGGGCGATGGAGGAGTCAGGGGTGGGACGCCCCAGCACATATGCACCGACGATTTCTACCATTCTGAGCCGAGAATACGTGGTCAAGGAAGGAAAAATACTCCGCCCTACGCCGCTCGGCGAGGTTGTTACAGATTTGATGAAGGATCGCTTTGGAGACATTGTGGATTTGAAATTCACTGCGAGGATGGAAGAGCTGCTTGACAGCGTCGAAAAAGGAAAGGACGACTGGAAGCATGTCCTTGAGGGGTTTTATGGCGGGTTTAAAACCTCGCTTGATAACGCCGAAATAGCGCTTGAGGGCACTCGCATCAAAGTGCCGGACGAAGTTTCCGATGAGATTTGCGACGTGTGTGGCCGCAATTTGGTTTTCAAGTCCGGCCGTTTTGGAAGGTTTTTGGCATGTCCGGGGTATCCGGAATGCAGCGTTACGAAGCCTATAGTAATTGAGATGCCGGGCAAGTGCCCAAGGTGCGCCTTGCGCATCCTCAAGCGCACATCTAAAAATGGGTATACATTTTACGCATGCGAAAATCTGAAGGAATGTGGGTTCATGACTTGGGACATTCCGGTTGCCGATAATTGTGCGCAATGCGGCCAAACCATGTTCAAACTGTCGGGCAGGGGCTCAAAAAAGCCGTTTTGCATTAACGAATCTTGCACAGAATTTTTGCCGGAGGATAAGCGCGGGTATAAAAAGAAAAAAGAGGCCGACTCTGAGGCAAATGAAAAAAGCGAGAATGCCGAACCGACAGAGGCAGAGGCAGAGAAAGAAGGGGCAGCAACAAAGAAAAAAGCCGCTACAAAAAAGGCCTCGGCAACCAAAACCTCTGCAAAGAGTGGAACAACGACAAAGACTGCGACCAAGAAAAGTGAAACGGCAAAAGCTGAAACAAAAAAAACCGAAACAAAGAAAGCAAGAACGACAAAAGTTGCGGCGGAATCAAAGGCGGCAATAAAGAAGAAGCAAACTGGTGACGACATATGAAGGTAACCGTCGTGGGTGCAGGGCTTGCCGGCTGTGAGGCGGCTTGGCAGCTTGCGGCTAGAGGCATCGAAGTCGGGCTTTTTGAGATGAAGCCGCAAAAGCTCTCTCCTGCGCATGTGTCTAATGATTTCGCCGAGCTGGTTTGTTCAAACTCCTTTAGAAGCGACGAGCTGACAAATGCGGTGGGGCTGCTCAAAGAAGAAATGCGCAGGCTCGGAAGCTTGATAATGCAATGTGCCGATGCCACGCGCATTCCCGCAGGTGGGGCTTTGGCGGTTGATAGGATTGAATTTGCTAAGATGGTTACGGAACGGGTAAGAAATAATCCGCTCATAACTGTTACTGAGCGAGAGCTTACAGACATCCCAGAAGGACGCATCATTATTGCAACGGGCCCGCTTACCTCTGATGCTTTTGCCAAGTGCGTTCTTTCGCTTATCCCCGACAAGAAAATGCTTAGTTTTTTTGATGCGGCCGCACCCATTGTGACTTTTGACAGCGTGGACATGGAGAGTGCGTATTTTGCATCGCGCTACGACAAAGGCAGCGCAGACTACATAAATTGCCCAATGGATCGCAATGAGTATGCATTATTTTATAATGAGCTGGTAAAGGCCGAGGAAGCGGAGCTGCACGGCTTTGAGGACAAGAAGGTGTTCGAGGGGTGCATGCCGATTGAGGTTATGGCACGCCGAGGGGAGGACACAATGCGTTACGGCCCTCTTAAGCCTGTTGGGCTGCCGGATCCAAGGACGGGAGAGGAGCCTTATGCTGTCGTTCAGCTCAGGAAAGACAACTTCGAGGGGACGCTTTATAACATGGTTGGATTCCAGACGCATTTGAAGTTCCCTGAGCAAAAACGCGTCTTTTCTATGATACCTGCCCTTTGCGATGCGCAGTTTGTCAGGTATGGCGTTATGCACAGGAATACTTTTTTGAATTCTCCGGTTTTGCTTGATAGGTATAATCGGCTAAAGTCAGACCCGCGCGTGAGCTTTGCAGGCCAAATCACTGGGGTTGAGGGTTACATTGAGTCAGCTTCGTCAGGTCTGCTTACTGGAATCGAGACTGCCCGCGAGCTTTGCGGCCTGCCGCCAATGGATTTTCCCGATGAGACGGCTATCGGGTCGCTTGCGCTATATACGTCTGGCGGGTCGGTTTCAGATTTTCAGCCAATGAACATAAATTTTGGAATTATAAAGCCTCTTGATGAGAGAGTAAAGGGCAAGCGGAACAAGAATATGGCACTTTCGCAGCGTGCGCTGGCGATTATTAGCGAAAGAGCCGCACTATGCCCTGCAGCGGAGGCAATAGGGGGATTCGATGAAAATCATAGTTGACGCAATGGGTGGCGACAACGCTCCGGAGGAAATAGTCAAAGGTGCGCTAAACGCCGTGGAAGCTGTTGGCGTTGATGTTGTTTTAGTAGGCAGGGGAGAGGAAATACTGCGCACGCTGGAGCGCTCAGGCAACAGCAATCTCCCGAACGGCGTGGAGATAGTCGATGCGAGCGAAGTGATTGAAATAGAGGATGATCCTGCAAGCGCAATTCGCCTAAAGAAGGACTCATCCATTACCGTAGCCCTCACCCTATTGCGGGATGGCAAGGGGGATGCGCTTGTTTCTGCAGGCAGCACTGGGGCGCTTCTGTCTGGCGCCACTCTGATTGTGAAGCGGGTGAAGGGCATTAGGCGGGCTGCGCTTGCGCTATTTGTCCCGAACTCTGCGAGTGGTTTTCTGTTAATCGATTGTGGGGCGAATGCGGAGTGCACGCCGGAGCACCTTGTGCAGTTTGCATACATGGGTTCTTTTTATGCGGAGAGCATAATGCAAATCAAGAGCCCTAGGGTCGGGCTTTTAAACAATGGTACAGAGCGGACTAAGGGCACCCCGCTCCAATTGCAGGTTTATGAGCTGCTTGAGCAGGCGTGCGGTTCGGGCAGCTTGAATTTTGTCGGCAATGTCGAGGCCAAGGATGCTATGAAGGGCGTTTGCGATGTTCTAGTTTGCGATGGATTTACTGGAAATGTTTTCCTCAAGTCTATTGAGGGTGTTGCTTCAATGATTATGTCTGAGCTCAAGGGTGTTTTTATGTCCAGCGCTAGGACGAAATTAGGTGCGCTGCTTGTTAAAAATGGATTGTCCGGGTTGAAGGAGAAGCTAAATCCCGACTTAGTCGGCGGCACGCCTCTGCTGGGCATTTCTAAGCCCGTGATTAAGGCCCATGGGTCATCCAATGCGTTTGCTATCTCTAACGCCATCCGCCAGGCTAATGTTGCGGCTAAGGCCGACATTGCGGCTAAGCTTTCTGCTAATATTTCCAAAATGAAGGCCAGCGGGCGGGATGGGGAATAGGTTGAGGTCAAAATAGATGAACGAAAAACAACTTGATGCCCTGCAAGAGAAGCTGGGCTATAGCTTTAAAAACACAGCGCTGCTTACCGCTGCTTTGACTCATAGCTCTTATGCCAATGAGAACAAGAAAGGTGGCATTGTCAGTTATGAGAGGATGGAATTTTTGGGGGATGCTGTCCTTGGGATGGCTGTTTCGACTTTGCTTTATAATAGCAAGTCAGGATTGCCGGAGGGCCACATGACGAAGCTCAGGTCCGAGATTGTTTGTGAAAAGAGCCTTGCTTCGCTTGCCAAATTGTTTGATTTAGGCAGTTGCATTAGGTTGGGGCGCGGTGAGGAGAAGGGCGGCGGGAGAGGGCGGGCGTCCATACTTGCTGACGTGGTTGAGGCGATTATTGCTGCAATATATCTCGATAGCGGTTTTCATGCTGTCACAGGGTTTATTGTATCGCACTTAATGTTGGATTTGGATTCGCCCAGGCGTGAAAATACGGATTATAAGACTGCGCTGCAAGAGGTTGTTCAAGGTAAAGCAGGGCAGTCGCTGAGTTACCGGATTACAGATGAAAGCGGCCCTGACCATATGAAGTCCTTCTCAGTCGAAGTCTTGCTAAACGGAACCCCCATAGGCGACGGGACTGGCAAGAGTAAGAAAATAGCGGAGCAAGCTGCGGCAAAGGCGGCATTGGATAGCTTGTAACCAGAAAAGCTGCCTGCAGAGCTATGGGCGCAAGTATGCAATGAATTGTTGACCAGCTCCTGCTTGTTTAGTATAATTAACTGAATAATTGTAAGAATGGATTTTTATTATGCCCTCAAAAAAACGTCCCAAAAATACCGAAACGCATGTTGAAAAAGATCCGGGTAGCACTTTGACCGATGAGGAGATTTCCGCTTCCGTAGTAGCGAGGCTGGCCGAACTGGAAAAGTCGCCCAACAACAACCACTCACACCAAATCATTATTGCCTGTGTGATGACTCTGGTGGTTGTGTTGTTGGCCGTTTTCGCGTTCGCCGACCCGCTTGACATTTTTGGGGACTTTGGCATCCTTACTACAAATGCTCCACCGGATGACGACAGTGTGCATATTCCCATTTTGCTATATCGTCATTTTGCAGATGAAGGGCTTGTGGGGACTACCATATCCGGCGAATTGTTTGGGCGCCAGCTCAGGGCGCTGCGCGATGCGGGATATAATGCTATTTCTTTTCAGCAGCTGCGCGACTTTGTATTTGACGGCGGAGCCCTGCCGGAGCGCCCGATAATCATAACCATCGACGGTGCATACATGAGCGTTTATGAAACAGCGTTCCCGCTGCTGGAGCAGTATGAAATGAAAGCCACCGTGTTCATGATTGGCGCCACGGATGGCATGGACGCAAGCGATGACTCCCAGCATCTGGCATTACCGCGTTTTGGCGGTGTCGAGGCTGTGGGAATGGAAGCGTCAGGCTTTATATTCATCGAAAGCCATTTTCACAGCGCAGCAGGCGCCGACAATATGGAAACGGAAGAAACACAGGCGCCAAACATCGTAACCAGGGGCGATGCAGACAGCTTGGCTGGTATGCGCAGGCTTAGCATCTCAGGAGACGTGTCGCCGGAAGCGCTTTTGGATATGGTGCGCCGAAGCCATTAGGTGGCATTTGCGATCATCGATGAGCTAATGAACTGGGGCGGCTTGATTTATTTTCTTTACAAGAGGTAGGGATAGTGATATAATTTCAACTAGTCGACTAATATGGAAGTGTAGCGAGGGGTCTTATGTAGGTATTGAGTGTGGGGGGACAAAATGAATAAAATCTGTAGAAAACCGCTTGCAATTTTGTTGGCGGTTGTGGTGCTTCTACCTATTCTGAGCATTGGGGTGGGTAAGAGTTCCGCATCGAGTTTAGCTTTTGACGTGACAGCGGGCAATCTGGCAGAGGTTAGCAATGCAGTCAGCGCGGCAGGCTTCGGAGATGTTATTACAGTCATAGGAAACCTAAACAACCTAACAGAGACAATAGCGCTTAATATCCCGCCAAATGTGATAGTCCGGTGGCAGGCAAGTATAGCGAGTGCCCTCAACGCCTATATTTTCAACATAAGTGGCGGGGGCACATTTGAAGTCAGGGATGCAACCATACTGAGCAGCGGCACCAGAACTACCGGGGTCATCAATGCAATCGGGTCTGCGACGATCACAATTGCAGGGGGGGCGGAAATAACGGCGGTAAATACCGGCAACCCCATTCTTGTTTCCGCAGACTATGTAACTGTCAATATTGACGGCGGAACTGTTTTGAGCTCAAGCCGCAACTCTAACGCTGCAATACAAGTAGGCAGCGGAAGCACTGGCAATGTGCTTGGCACGCAAATAAATGTACGAAGCGGTTCGGTTATCTCCGATGTTGGGGGTTATGCCATCAATGATGGGGCGGGCGTAGGCAACGTCGGCAATAATACGGCAATTGCTATAAGTGGCGGGATAGTGTCATCCGGCAGTGCATGTGCTATTCATTCCACAGGTATGTGGTCAAACGTGAAGATAAGCGGCGGATTGGTGACCAATACCGCCGCAAGCAATGCCAATCCGACAATCTACATGAACAGCGACCCTGCCTACTGGGGTTTTAGAAACGTCATTATCAGCGGCGGGAAGGTGCAAAACCTATCGCCCAGCACTACAGGCTATGCCATTCAGACGACGAGTGATGTCTACATTACCGGTGGCGGCGTGTTTACAATCAATGGCCGGGCTATAAACCTTGTGGGAATAAATTCAACCGTCACTGTCAGCGGAACTGGGATAGTTCATGCAGCAGGAAGCGGCACGGCAATCAGTACCGCGACTACTGCGGGCGTTGATGTGTCGAACACAACAATATCGATATTAAGTGGCGGTGTAGCCTCGTCAGAATCAGGCCCTGCGCTGAGAGTCACCGGCACTTACACTCTGGTAAGGGTCGGCGAAGACGGCAGGGTCTGGTCAGGCGCAGCGGCCGGAGGCAGCGTTATTCAAGTTGAGAGCTCTGCGCATAACTCGACAATTAACGTAGATGGCGGGTTCGTTGACGCAACTGATGCCGCTCACGCAATTTATGTTGCCGGAACCACACATGCCGATGTAAGGGTGGCTGGCGGAAGAGTCA
>WQSH01000037.1 GCA_009787995.1 Oscillospiraceae bacterium | reverse complement strand
TGGCGGGGGCTTCACTGCATGCGGCGGCGAGCCTCTGTTGCAAGCCGGGGCTATCGCCGAGCTATTCAGGCAATTGAAGGAGCGAGGTATTCATACGGCATTGGACACCAGCGGGAGCGTTGAGCTATCTCGTGCAAAAGCCCTGCTTGACCATACGGATTTGGTAATTCTGGACATAAAATCCCTGCAAGCGGACAAGTACCGCGAACTGACTGCTGCGGATATAAACGCAACATTGAAGTTTTCGGAATACCTGAGCGAGAGGCGTATTCCCACATGGGTGCGCCACGTCGTAGTTCCTGGATTGACAGACAGCGAAGATAGCATAGCCTCGCTTGCAGGGTATTTAAAAAACCTGCCCAATGTGGAGAGGGCGGAGCTTTTGCCATTTCACAAAATGGGCGAGCACAAGTGGGAGGGCATGGGGCTGCCATACACGCTCAAGGACACCCCGCAGCCAGACGAAGGCACGATGAGCCGCTTAAATGAGATGCTTGGTTTCAAGAACTCCTGATGTTGGTTACTGCTTAATCGGTCCGGCATTTAGAAGCCTGCACACTCCTTGCCCCCCTTATTTTGACCTCATACCTGCCTTAAACTACCTATCATCGTTTATCTATTGCTGCGCCTCGGCGTTATTGCTATAATGCGCTTACAACAAAAAACCAAGGCTACCGCACAGCAAAGTGAGCTTATAAAGCCCCTGTGCAAGATGCCGAAAGTAATTTACAAGAGGTGCATTATGAACAGAAAAATTAATTTATCAGCAAGATTCTTCAATCAGCTCAAAAAATTCGCTGGACGGGGCCTGTCGGCAAAATCCGGTGAAGGAGCCATGCAGAAAAAGTCTTACACATCTTCCACCGACTACCTGTATCAAGAATCCATCAAAACAAACCGCATGTTCCTAGATGTTCTGTCGCTAACTAGGTAAACTTCAGCGGCCGACGACCGGCAGCTTTGCCCCGACTCAAGGTTTTACGTCAGTGTCAGTGATTTCTGTGATATACCCGGTGCTAGCTCCGACCACGCCGCTATTCCCGGCCGCAACACTGCTCCCGGCGGCAGCCCGGCATGAATGACTTGAAATAAAGAATATTCTCACAAAATTATGATGAGAAACTAAACATGCCGTACCGGCAATGATGAATTTAGCCAGTTTGATTTAAAGTTCTAACACTATTTTTCACAATTTTCCCTGCAATTGCAGCACTTGACAGGCTCCATGATTTATGTGAGAATCGAATAGGAATCTCATGTTTGACTGGGGTGACGCAAATGCGCAAGCTAATGACTGCGGCGTTTTCCTTCACAGCGGCAATATTTATAGCGCACCATTTCCTGCCGTATAACTGGCCGCTAATTTGCGCTGCCATCGCCGCAGCGGCATCCCCCCTTGGCTTACTCTTCTATGGCAACAAAAGAATCCGTGTATTCATTATTTTCCTTACTTTCGCAGTAGGGTTTGCATGGAGTTGGGCATTCACAACCCTTTTCATCGCCCCATCATGGCACTTTCATGAAGAAAACGCATCTGTAACAGCTGTTGTCACTGATTTTCCAACAAAGAGAGCCACCCGGGGCTATCGAGTAGATGTTGTCATAAGGCAGGAGGGTACGCCGAATATCGGAGCCAGGCTCTTTTATTTTAACGAAACAGACCTCGGTCCGGGCGATGTTATCAAATTTACCGCAAACTTCCGTCGGACAGATGGCCCCGATGGCGAGCAGCGCATGGACTCTTTGAGCGCCCGCGGAGCCTTTCTCACAGCCTTTGCATCCGGCAATATAGAGATTGTCGGTTCAGAGGGCGCACTGCGCTTTTTTCCGAAAAGGCTCGCCGACACAATCGCAAACATGATTGGCAGGCTATTTCCCGAGGATGTCTCCCACTTCATGCAAGCCCTGCTGGTCGGCAGGCGCGATGGGCTGTTCAGAGATACTGCGCTCAACGCCTCCCTCTCGGCGGCCGGAATAATCCATGTCGTTTCCATTTCCGGCATGCACGTTTCGTTCCTCATGAGCTTTCTTGCGCTAATTGTCAAGAACAAGCGGCTTTTTTCCGTAGTTGGAATACCCGTTTTGCTCCTTTTCATGGCAATGACCGGATTTACCCCATCGGTCACCCGCGCCGGAATCATGCAGGTATTCCTTATCTGCGCCCCGATTTTCAAGCGCGAGCGGGACAGCATCACGTCCCTCTCCGCATCGCTAATTGTGCTGCTGGCGGCAAACCCCTATTCAATAGCTTCCGTCGGCCTGCAACTGTCTTTTTCGGCTACGCTGGGCATCATACTCCTCACGACCAGAATAAATGCAGGCATTGCAGAAGCCCTGCGCAGCAACAAGTTCTACAAAAAGAAAGCCCCGAGGGCAGTACTGAACTTTGTCACATCAAGCCTGGCGACAACCGTGGGAGCCCTGGTACCGACGATTCCGCTCACTGCTTACCACTTCGGCTATGTTTCTCTCATCGCCCCACTATCAAACTTGCTGACTCTATGGGCTGTGTCGCTTGCGTTTCCCATTGGCCTTGTCGCAGCCATGCTGGGGTTCGTCTTTTATCCACTTGGCACAATCGTCGCATTCCCCGTCACATTTGCGGCTCGGTACATCATCACAATTGCCCGCAGCTTGGCGTCGGTGCCATACTCCATCATCTATTCCTCCAACACTTTGATTATGTTCTGGCTTGCGTACATCTATGTTGTTTTCATAGCCTTGCCGCTCCTGAAAGCGAGGGCAAGGCAATATATATGCCCCGCCTGCCTAAGTGCCGCCCTGCTGTTTATAATAATACTCATAACCCCCTTCATGCCCGGCATGGGAGGCACTTCCATAACGGTTCTGGATATCGGGCAAGGGCTCAGCGTTATGATTACCTCGGGAGAGCACACAGCAATTGTGGACTGCGGCAGTTTGAGCGGCGAAAATGCCGGGGCAATCGCGCATGAATACCTAGTGGGAAGCGGGCGCACCAAAATCGACATTATGATACTGACGCATTTCCACGCCGACCATGTAAACGGCGTGGAATTTCTTTTCAGCAGGATTTATGTTTCAGCGCTCGCAATCCCTGAACGAGATGGGTCCTCCATTGCAGAAAATATAATTGAGCTTGCAAGAAGCCGCGGAACTGATATAATATATGTCACTGAAGTAGTGAGCGTGTCATTCGGGGAGCTATCATTGACCTTGTTCCCCCCAGTCGGCTTCGGTGACGAAAACGAGCGTGGCCTGACAATCCTCACGCAAGGGGAAATCAGCATGCTCATAACCGGGGACATGAATTCCAGCAGTGAGAGGGCTTTGCTCCGCATGTATGATATTCCCGATATTGATGTACTAATCGCAGGCCATCACGGTTCAAGACATTCGACCTCGAACGAGCTCCTCGCCGCAGTGACTCCGGAAATCGCAATAATATCGGTAGGACGCAACAGCTTCGGCCACCCGGCCGGCGAGGTGATAGAAAGGCTTGAAAACCACTCGGTAATCATCTACCGCACCGATTTGATGGGGCACGTAAGAATAAGGAGATGAGGACTATGCCGGCAAAAGGCAGTAAAGATGATAGCTACAGGAGCTTTTCCGAAGCGCTCAAAGCAGGCAATATAGGCAGTTTTTACATATTCCACGGCGAAGAGCGCTACCTGCTGGAGCACATGTTGGCGCAGCTCAGGCTCAGGCTGTGTCCGAATGGGCTGGATAGCTTTGATTACAAACGATATGATGGCAAAAGCCTGACTCTTGACGAGCTGGATAAAGCGATAGATGCACTGCCCTCGCGCGCCGAGAGAACATTTGTTGAGATACATGATTACGACATCTTCGCAAGCGAGGACAAACCAAGGCTTGGAAAAATGCTCTCCGACCTGCCCGGATACGTTTGCGTGCTGTTTGTCTACGACATAATCCCATACAAACCGGACCGCAGGGTTAAAGCAAACACTGAAATCCTAAAATGCGCCCAAGCAGTCGAGTTTGCCGTTCAGGAGCAGAGCAAGCTGGTAAAATGGATTATGCTGCACTACAAGGACGCAGGGAAAACCATCAGCGCCGACGACGCAAAATACCTAGCCTTCATCACGGGGGGCTACATGTCCACTCTGCACGGCGAGATTGAAAAGACAGCCGCATACGCAGGCGGCAAAACCGTAACTCGCGCGGACATAGATGCAGTCGTCACGCCCATCCTCGACGCTGTCGCATATAAGCTGACTGACGCAGTCGCTAGGCAAGATTACACCATCGCTATGCGGATAATGGACGAGCTATTTCAGATGAGGGAAGCCCCGCACAAACTGCTGTTCAGCATCTCGCTAAAAATGCGCCAGCTGCTTGCTGCGCGAATTTGCGTTGAAAACAAATCAGGCACGAATGCGCTCATCAGCATTTGCGGCATAAAACACGAATTCCAAGCAAGGGCGCTGATGGACACCGCCCGAAAGACTTCGCTTGCCAGATGCCGAAACGCCGTCCTCCACTGCGCTGACACAGCTTATGAGCTAAATAGCTCTCCGGAGCCCGAGGCCCGCCTGACAGAGCTGCTTGTCAAATTGGCTCATACATAACAAGCGGGAGATTTTAAAAAGCATGAAACGAGTGAAGGAAGTCATAGTAGTTGAAGGCCGCTACGACAAAAACACAGTCGCCGGGGCCGTGGACGCCACAATTATCGAAACCTCGGGTTTCCGCATTTTCTCCAACAAGGAAAAAATTGCGCTGCTGCGCAAGCTGGCGGGCAAATGCGGGCTCATCATCCTTACCGATAGCGATAAATCCGGATTTTTCATACGAGGCAGGCTGCGCGGCATGTTAGACGGCGCAAACATCAAGCACGCCTACATCCCCGATGTATCAGGCAAGGAGCGCCGGAAGCAGGAGTCTTCAAGGGAGGGCAAGCTGGGTGTTGAAGCTATGAGCTCCGAGGTAATTATCACTGCACTAATGCGGGCAGGGGCTACCTTTGAGACCACAGCTGTAAATCAATGCGGCAATCTCATCACCAAAGCGGACTTATTTGCATCAGGACTGTCGGGAGGTGCGAATAGCTCGAAAAAAAGAAGGGCGCTTAACAAGCATTTGCAGCTCCCGGAAAGGCTCACAGCAAATGGGCTTTTGGATGTGCTGAACATATTATACACCCGGGATGAGTTTTTTGAGATTTTTCAAGCACGCTCTATACAAAAATAGTGCACCATGTTATACTTTCCACAACTAAGAGTCTGGAGGTTCTTTACGAATGAAATGTCCATTTTGCGGTTATTCCGAGAGCAAGGTCGTTGATTCCCGCCCTGCTGAGGAAGGCGCAACAATCAGGCGGCGGCGCGAATGCCTTAGCTGCCAGAAACGATTCACCACCTATGAAATAATGGAGCGACTGCCATTAATCGTCGTAAAAAAAGACGGCAGCAGGCAGACATTTGACAAACAAAAACTGATTAACGGTATGCTCCGGGCATGTGAAAAGCGCCCGGTGCCAACCGCCGAAATTCAGGCAGTTGCGGACGAGATAGAGCAAGAGCTTCAAAACTCTCTCGAACGCGAAATTATGTCCTCAGAAGTCGGCGAGATGGTGATGGAAGGCATAAAAAACCTCGATGAAGTCGCCTTTGTGCGCTTCGCCTCCGTATACCGGCAGTTTCGCGATATAAACACCTTTATGGATGAACTGAATAAACTGCTGCAAGAAAATACTCGCACCGTTCATCAGGCAGACGCATCAAAAAATTAAATGAAGGAGAACACGCTATGTCATATCGCCCACTGTTTTCAACACCTGCGCCAATCATTTTCGGAAACGGCTCAATAGCTGAGCTGGGGCCGCAAGCAAAAGCTCTCTGCGCAAAAAAAGCGCTGCTTGTCACCGACAAAGGGGTGGAAGAAGCAGGACAGGCGCAAAAAGCCGCCGACAGCCTAAAAGCGTCAGGCATTGAATTTGCCATTTTCAACGGTGTGCACCCCGACCCGACAGACAAAGTCGCCGACCAAGCAGGCGAAGCCGCAACCTCAGAGGGCTGCGACTTGATAGTTGGCGTGGGCGGGGGCTCATGCCTAGATGCCGCGAAGGCCGCCGCAATATATATCCACGATCCCGGTCCGACAGCGCGCCACATCCACGCCCACCCCATCACGGTAGACACAAAAACGCCCATCATTCTTGTCCCAACTACAGCGGGTACGGGAAGCGAATGCACAAGAGTCTCGATTATATCCCGACCCGAGCACAATGCAAAATGGAGCGTGTTTGTCACCACCACCTTAGCCATTGTTGACCCGGAGCTGACATACACACTGCCAAAGACAGAAACGGTAAACACGGGGTTGGATGCGTTTGCGCATGCAGCGGAGGCGATGACCGGAAACGCTTGGAACTATCATTCCGATTTATTTGCAGAAGGCGCAATACGCAAAATCGCGAAGCACCTTTTCACAGCGTGGTCTGAGCCAAAAAACGCCGAGGCGCGCACAGAGCTTGCGCTTGCCGCAAACTGGGCGGGCCTCGCATTTAACAACCCGCTGACGCATGTAGGGCATTCTGTTGCGGATGCGCTCTCATGCCATTTCCATACGCCTCACGGCTTCGGGTGCGCTATTGCCCTGCCTGAGACGCTGGCACTCATAGCTCCCGCCGTCCCGGAACGCATAAAGCGCATAGCCAGGGCTATGGAGCTTAAGAACACCGGAAACGAACCGCCCGAGAAGCTGGGTCGAATAGTTGCAGATGCCATTCTCGCAATGATGCGGAACATGGAAATGCCATCGCTAAAGGCACTGGGACACTCACGCGAGCAGGTTCTTGAGCTCTGGCCGGACGTAGCTTCTAACCACCTTGCCGGCTATAGCCCAATCAAAGTTACCGATGATGTGGCAAGGCAGCTTTTGTCCAACGTATATGATAGCTATCAGTAGCTATACACGTACATGCCGCCAAAAACATTTCCCTTCGATTCGGGTATTGCCAAATGGACTGCCACCAATTATAATAATGTTGGCAGCCCTTTTTGGTGATGCACCGTATTATGCTGGTTGAAGAGATAAGTGAGGTGGCCACGTGTTATCGTTGGATATGCTTAAAATTGTTTGCGCTGTCGAGGACGAGTCTCGCCAAGCGATTGTTATAGCCAAGCAGAGGGCTAAAGATGTCGCAGACGAAGCCTGTAAAGCTGGAGAAGAGGCTATAGAGGCGACACTCGCTCGGGCAAAATCAGAAATTGCGCATTTAATGCGCGCCTCGGATCAAAAAGCTACAGAGCAGGCAAAGGAACTGGCTTCGACAACGGCAAACAAGCTTGCGACGCTGCGCGCCCGGGGCGAAAGGCGGCTTGAAGCTACTGCCCAGCATATAGTCGAAAGGATAGTGAATAGCTGATGCCGGGATTAAAGATGAGAAAACTGAGTATTCTCGTCATTCGAGAGGAAACTGGGAGTTTTTTAAAGGAGCTTATGGCTCTCGGCTGCACTGAACTTTCTGACGAGGTCGATTTGCCTAGCGACTCTGACCTCCACGCCACAGTAAAGCGTGAAATAATTGACCTTACCAGGCTTAATGCAAACAAGGACAGCATAGCGGCCCTTGGAACTAGGTATGCGCTGATGTTTAAAGGTTTCGTTCCCTTGCGCGCTGAACCTGAGCTTATTGCATTACTGAACAGCTTCGTATGCTCTTGGGAACTTGAAGACATATCAAAGGATGAGGCTGATATGGCTCCGGTTGAAATGCGATACCCATGGTTTTTTGGAAAATACCGATTAGCCGGGCGCAAGCTTTTCGTACCACTGAAACGGCAAACCGAGAACATAGCCGCTGAAGGCACTACTGAGAATGAGGCAGTAAAATGAACGGATTAGATCGAGTTGTAGAATATATTAGAACTGACACTGACAAAGAGTGCATTGAAATATCTCGAATCTCCTCAGAGGAATGCGAGCAGCTGAAAGCTGATTACTTGAGCCTTGAGCAAGAAAGGTATTGGAAGGCAATCAATGAAGGCACCAAGGCTGCGGAGCAAAGGCTTGAAAGCTTGAGCGCCCTTGCAGCAACGGAAGCAAAGAAACAATATACTTTAATGCAGCAGGAGTTGCTTGATGAGGCTTTTGCCTGCGCCGCAGGAATAATTAAAGGGCTCACCGACGAGGAATTCTCCATTCTGCTGAGAAAAGTTGGGTCCCCCCCTGGCATAAGTGCTGATGAGCTTGTAGAGCAATACAAGGAAAAGCTCTCCCGCACAGTTATGTCTATGCTCTTTGATTAACAACCGAGCGTAGATTGACCAAGAATAAAGTCCGGGACGGTTTGACCGCTCCGGACTTTGCTTATTGCACTCACTCCGCTACCTAGATAATAATTTTCTGCTTAGAATCGACCTAGACAAACGCCTCTTTTCATCCGGCATATTGTCGAATATAAACTGAAAGCCATAGTCATATCTCCCGATTTTTGTTCTCGGATAATTCGAGCGCCGCACTAGCTTTGCGGGAAGCAAGAAAGAATCCTTATCCGCAACAGTGAGCGAAAAATCTAATAAGTAATATGGATCATATTTTGAACTAAGCAACGTATTTGTTATAACACAAATTCCACCTGCGCTAATATCGTATGTCATATCTACCATTTCAGCATCGGCGCTAGGCTTGCCAAAGCGCGGCGAACTGAGCTTTGATTCCGGAATGCCATACACCTGCACCTTAATTCGCAGCTCGTCCCTTTCATACTCACGGCGGCTGTAAGTGTCGATATCAGTCAGTTGTTCAATCATGAGCATGCCATCGGAGCGCTGTTTTTCAACGGCCCTGCCTGTAAAAGTGTTCATGTTCGGCCCTGTCGGAAAGCTGATATTCAAACAAGCATCCTTACTTAATTCCTCATAAGTTTCAAATAACCTCGAACAATGGACGACAAACAGCTTTCCGGTTTCCAAAAAACGAAAAACAGCCTCCATTTCTTCACTTATGGCGCGCCCCTCGCACTCCTCAAATATCTTCAGTTTTGTGCCGCGTTCAATGTGTCCCAAATTCATTTTTAACAGACCACCTCTCCAACGGCAAAATCCAGCTCTTCGCCGCTTAAATCAGCATTAACGCCTATATATTCTGGCTTTCCATCCTCGTATTCTAACATAAAAAAGCTCAGTTTACAACCTTATTGTTGCGTTAGCACAAACGCCCGGTGCCGGCCTACCCATACTGCCGGCAGGTTTTCCCTCCACTCTGTGTGGTCACTGTCGCGCATTCTGTCAGCAGCGATAAAGTGGCGGAAAAGCTCCCCGCGGCCGTAGAAAAATAAAATATGATATCCAAATGCCTCTGTGCGCACAATCTCATAGTCTCCGACCTGCCTAGATTCGTCAAACAGCCACTGCTCAAGTTCTTCCACGACCCTCATTGTTCGCACGTCTTGGCCAAAATACGAAAACTTTGCTATTTCATCGTAAAACCCGCCCTCAGTCGTATCGTCAGTAAAGACCTCCATAACATCCAAGAATGCCTCTTCCGTCGAACCGCTCGTCTGGAAGAACTCCAAGGCCAGTTCTGCGCGCGCCCTTGCGTCAGCTTCTGCGTTCTCAACGGCTTCGATAAACTCAGGGTCGTCTTCCCCATCGTAAAAAGCCTCCGGAGCCACATGCTCGCGCAAAAGCAGTATCTGACGCATCGCGACCAAGTTGTAATTGTTGCTGTCGCGCTCCACAAAAAATAATATATACGTCCCATGCGCCTCTTCAAATGAGGTAATATCACCTTCCGCCCTGCCCGGCTCGCTGAGCCAATCTATAAAATCGGGATCTACAAAAGAGCCCTGTTGCTCGACCAGGGTAGAGCGAGGGTCACTGTACAGCACTTCGTCAAATTCGAGGGCTGCGGCAATGAAATCCTCTTCTGTGACTACTGTGGCAAGAATCTCTGCAGCCCTTAACAGGGCTTCCTCAGCGGCGGCGTCCTGTGCCTCTTCAAACTCCGCCCCGGTCTCAAAATCTAGTGGGTCCGTGCGTTCGGGCGAAACAAGCATAACGCGATACCTGAAAATATCCAGCTCGTCGCTATATTCTAGATAGTGCGCCTCAAGCTCCGCTGCGCTGTAAGAAAAAGATTCGCGCACATGCTCACTGAAAAAGAGAGCCGTGAATGTAAACTCAAGAACACGCCTCAAAGTGCTTTCGTTGAGGCTGCTTCCATAAACAGCCTGCAAAAAACTCATTGCATTCGGATGGATATGTGGCTGCATGCTAGCCGCCATCTCTCCCTCCATAATGAGAAAATGAAACTGGTTGTCAATATCAGCCCGGTTCTCGGCCGTCAGCTCAAATCCGTATTCCATTGCAGCTGTGTACAGCTGCACCAGCTCTGACATGTTTTCAAGCGCCCGCTCAATAAAAAAGTCAGCCCACGTGGCGCCCGTCTCATGGTCGTGAATCTGGCTGGCAAACGGCCTGTCGCGAGAAGGCAGTAGGGCTGCGGCAAAATCGGGCATATGCGCATTTACGAATTCAGAATATTCAAATATGGCCACATTGTAGAAATAGTCAAACTCAGCAGCCGTAAATGTCATATTTCCAACTGTTACCGCCGGCGTGGCCCGCCTTATGAAATTCGAGTTGAGAAAAAGCGAACCAATGAATACTACCGCAAGCACTGAGATTACCGATACTGCAATAATTCTGCTCTTTTTCTGTGCATCCTGTTCTTTTTTTGTCCTTGCTTCCCTTCGGCTGTTGCCGTCGGTTTTTTTGTCAAATAATCCACTCATAACGCATACGTCCTTTGAAGTTCATTTCGTTTTTGCATAGTTTGCATAGCGTGCAGTATTATACTTTATAAGGGTAATTAATGCAAGCAAAACATCACACGCCAATGTACATAACAACCCCCCGCCGTGCCGTGTAAGTCCATTTATTAACCTGCACCAGAGAGCAGGTGGGTCGCCTCCTTTCTGCTTCGCGCTTCCTACTTCCAAGCTGCGTCGAAACGCAACCCGGGAGGCCTGCAATTCACAGAAAGAGTCAGCATCCCTTATTATAAATGTAGGTTTAAAAAGACCTATCACGAACAAAGCAGGGAGTTTCCAATCAGCTTACAAAAGCTCGCCGTCAGAAAGGAGCTGGGTAAAGCGTTCGAATGCGAAAGCGAGTTCATTATCGTCATCGAGGGTAGTCAATGTTTCTTCGCCTTCCCTACCAACTTGTTTGAGGATTATCAAACCAAAGTTATCATCACCTTCGTCCATATCCGTAGGCAGGAATGCCATATAATATTGGCCATCAATTTCAGTCGTCTCAATATGCTCCAGCTCAAACTCGTTACCATCATCGTCCGAAATAGTTATGAAATCATTTCCAAAATCACCGCTCATAAAATCCCCCCAGACACCCTAACGTTTAGTGTATCATAACTTAATGAAAGGAAAAAATCAAGCACTTGAGTTATGAAAATCGACAATATTCATAAATGGTGCAATTTGCAGGTAAAATTTGGATGTCGCCATTTGACAATTACCGGAATAACAGGTAAAATGGCACTGGATTAGAGGTGATGCAAGTGACTAAGAAAACTAAACGAATTGTCAAAAAAGTAGCAAAAACCGGGGCATGGGCGTTGTCGGATATTTTCTCTGTAGCACTCAAGGCCGCTGGCACGGCATTGCTGATTGTGCTGACCACAGGCGCCGTTTTTGCTTGTATCTTCTTAATTTATCTACGTATGAACATATCCACTGGGCTTGATTTTGACCCCGGCTCCTTGGAAATGAGCCAGTCCAGCGTGATTTACTATGTAGACCCTGAAACCGGGGAAGAGCGTGAGCTGGTTACGCTTCAGTGGACAGAGTTTCGCAATTTTGTCAGCTTTGAAGAAATACCGGAGCACCTTATCCAAGCCGTGGTCGCAATAGAAGACCACAGGTTTTTCCGGCACAACGGCGTTGATTGGTACCGCACTGCCGGGGCGTTTATGAACATGTTCCTGAGCATGCGCGACACCTTTGGCGGCTCAACAATCACCCAGCAGCTTATAAAAAACGTAACGCAAGACGACGACGTCACCGTTCAGAGGAAGCTTCAAGAAATATTCAGGGCTCTCGAATTCGAACGGCAGTTTAGCAAAGAAGAAATTCTCGAGATGTATTTAAATGTGGTATATTTTGGGCATGGGCGCTTCGGCATAGGCGCAGCTGCTCATTTCTACTTCGGCAAGGAAGTCTCAGAGCTGACTTTGGCTGAGAGCGCAGCGATAATTGGCATTACAAACAACCCATCAAGATTCAGCCCCTACGCAAACAGGAGGGCAAACAAGGAGCGGCAAGAAATAATCCTCCGCAGGATGCATGAACTAGACCTCATATCCGAACTGGAGATGAGGCGGGCAATTAACGAACCGCTAAACTTTCAACGCGGAGAGGACGAAGCATTTCAGCGCGTAGTCTATACTTGGTTTGAAGAAACCATTATACGCGACGTAATCCGAGATTTGCAAATAATGCGAGGCTACAGCGAGCCTTTGGCTAGAAGACGCCTGTATACCGGAGGTCTGAGAATCATCTCCACAATAGACAGAGATATGCAAGCAATCGTGGATGAGATTTATCAAAACATGGACAACCTGCCGCGAGTCACCGGTTCTACACAGCCGCTTCAATCAAGCATAATCATTGCCGACCCATATACCGGTGCCGTCCGCGCGCTTTCCGGGGGCACCGGCAGAAAAACTAGAAACATGCTGTTAAACCGCGCGACAATGACACGAAGGCCCCCCGGCTCGGCTATAAAACCCATTTCTGTCTTCGCCCCTGCTATGGAGTTTGGTGTAATAACACCGGACACCCTCTATGACGACAGCCCATACACCGAACTCAGCGGAACGACGTGGATGCCCAGAAACGCCGACCGCACTCACAGGGGCATTGTAGATGTGAGGACAGCCCACAGCCTCTCCCTCAATACAATTCCTGCCATAATCCTAGACCAAATCGGCCCTTCCGCTTCGTTTAGCTTTATGAGGGACGCCCTCGGGTTCGGGCTCAACCCGGCCGACGAAGACTATGCCCCGCTGGCGGCAGGTCAGCTCACCAATGGCGCTACAGTACGCGAAATGACTTCCGGATTTACCATATTCCCGAATGGCGGGGAACGCGTCGAGTTGCGCACATATTCAAGGATATACCTTCCAAACGGCGAAATTCTCATTGACAACACACCCAGAAGCGTCAGGGTTATCAGTGAAAATACTGCAAATATGATGACTTCAATGCTCCATGATGCAGTGGTCGCCGGAACCGGGGGCGCAGCTAACTTGGGGCGCAGCATGCCTACTGCGGGAAAAACCGGCACCTCGACAGACAGCAGGGACCGCTGGTTTGTAGGCTTTACCCCATATCTTATCGCCGGAGTTTGGACAGGCTTCGACACCCCTGCCCGAATGGTCTCGCAGGGCAATCCGGCAGCTCAAATATTCAGGATGGTTATGGCGCCTATCCATGAAGACTTCGAAACTCGTCAATTCAACGTGCCGCACGTTCCGGTAAGGCCCGGCACCGGCGGCATCGAAACAACTACATACACATTAAGGCTGATTGATACAATGGGCCAGACCATTCGCGAGGTGCAAAATCGTGCAGTGTTGGGCAGAGAGCTTACCGTCGAGGCGCCTGCGCTCCTATATTATGAAATCGTCGGGGACACCCATATGACCATAACGGTTTCTAACGACCCCGGGCGCAACATTATTCAATTCGTCTATAGGTGGCTGGGGCCTCCCGATCCGGATGCACCCGACGATCCGGATGACCCGGATGAGCGAGACGATTTTCTCAATGACTCAAGCCAGCCCGACATGACGAATCAGCCAGACGAACCTTCGGAACCGGATGAGCATCCCGACGCTTATGTGCCGGCGGATAATCAAACTCCGACGGATGACACACCGGAGCCTCCGGAATCAGACCCACCTTCAAATCATGGAGACCCTCCGCAGGACTCGGTACTCATAGATCCGCTTCCAGAGCCGCCGCAGGATAGCGAGGCGGATAGAGAAAGTGCATAATTTTCCACACCTTCACACCACAAACTTCTAATGCAATTTTCCATAAAATCTGTGATTTTGACGCATTCTCACAGTCTTTTCCTCACCTAGATTGTACAAGATTAATATTGCATCTTATTCATCATATATGTATAATTGCATGGTATTTAAATCTAGGAGGAAAAGTAATGAAGAAAATTTTGGTATCAATTTTGGCGCTAACGCTTGCGCTTACCCTAGTAGCTTGCAGTGATGACGATGCGGATGCGGCGCCCTTCACTTTGGAAGACTTGCCTACTGCGCGCATAGGCGTGCAAAGCGGCACTACCGGGCATATATTTGCCGATGAAAACTTTCCGGACGCCGAAGTCGATGCGTTCCCTTTGTTTGGCGATGCTGTAATGGCGCTCCTGGCCGGCTCGGTAGACGCCGTTATCATCGATGCTCTGCCCGGCTACGAATTCGTAAGGGAGAATGCCGGGACTCTTGTTCTTTTGGATGGCCAATTAACTGAAGAATACTACGGCATAGCTTTTGCGCACGGCAGCCCATACACCGCATTGTTTGACGATGCCATCAACGCCCTGCGCGCCGATGGAACATTTGATGCTATTTATGCTTATTGGATTTACAACACCCCGGGAGCTTCCAGATATGTCAGCCCTCCAGGAACTGAGCATCCAAACGGCACGCTTCTCATGGGCACAAGTGCGGGTTTTCCACCGTTTGAGCTATGGGAAGGCGGACAGATTGTCGGCTTTGACCCCTGCCTTGCGCAAGCCATCGGCGACATACTGGGTTATCAAATTGAGATAGTGGACATGGACTTTGGTGCGATTATCCTGGCTGTTCAGGCAGGCTCGGTAGATTTTGGCATGGCAGGAATGACCATCAGGGACGACCGCCGCGAATTTGTCGATTTCTCGCAGGGCTACTTCAGCTCCGGCCAGCGCGTTATTGTCAGAGCGCCCGAGTGAGTCTCCGGATATTCGGCGCTTCTGTCACACTAGCTTTTGGAGGTTGCCTTTTATTGCAAACTGACCGAGGGGCCTTTTACCCCTCGGTTACTTTCACGAAATGTGGGTAGAATTATGATAGATTCAATACAACACGTAATTTACAGGGTTTTTGTACAGGCGAGCCGATGGGAACTCTGGCTGAGCGGTGTGCGGGCTACTATGACGATAGCATTTTTTGCCTTGCTGCTCGGCATTGCACTAGGGCTTGCCATAGCGCTTATCCGTGTGGTGCATGATTCAGCGGCAAAACCGCACATACTCGTCCGGATACCCAATCGGATTGTCAAAACATATGTGTCTATAATCCGCGGCACACCATTGGTCATTCAGCTCCTTATTATGAACTTTGCCATTTTGGCGGCCTCCCGCAACGGCATTTTGATTGGCTCGCTTGCTTTCGGACTCAATTCAGGCGCATATCTTTCCGAAGTATTTCGCGGCGGCATCCTGAGCGTGGACAAGGGGCAGATGGAAGCCGGGCGCAGCCTGGGTCTCAGTTACCCCCAGACCATGAGGAAAATAATTTTGCCACAAGCTATAAAAAACAGCCTGCCCGCACTGGGAAATGAATTTATCAGCTTGTTTAAAGACACTTCCATCGCCGGGATGGCGGCCATAACAGATGTCACCCACGCAGGGAACATCATAAGAAATCTGACTTTTAACCCTGCCCCACTATTCTTTGTGGCGGCATTTTATTTAGTTGTAGTATTGATTTTGGAGTTTCTTGTCGGTATATTGGAGAGGAGGCTGCGTAAAAGTGATCAGCGTTAAAGGCTTGCAAAAAAAATTCGGCAATTTTGAAGTGCTGCGAGGAATCAACGAAGAGATTGCGCGCGGCGAAAAGGTCGTCATTGTCGGGCCTTCCGGAAGCGGCAAAAGCACATTTTTGCGGTGTTTAAACCTCTTGGAATTCCCCACCGGAGGCGAAATATGGTTTGAGGGCGAAGAAATTGCAAGGCACGATACCGGCAAATCCCTCAATAGCTACCGCCAAAAATTGGGCATGGTTTTCCAGCATTTTAACCTATTCCCCCACTTGACAGTTGAAGAAAACATCACACTCGCTCCAATAACGCTTGGCAAGGCGGAAAAAGAGGAGGCGCTCGAAACAGCGCACAGCCTGCTCGGACGAATCGGCCTTGCCGATAAATCCGGAAAATACCCTGCCACCCTCTCTGGCGGGCAAAAACAGCGCGTCGCCATTGTAAGGGCACTGGCTATGGATCCGCAGGTCATGCTATTTGACGAGCCAACCAGCGCCCTGGATCCCGAAATGGTCGGCGAGGTGCTAGACCTTATGAAAGATTTAGCAAAAGAAGGCATGACAATGGTGGTGGTAACGCACGAAATGGGCTTTGCCAAGGAGGTCGGCAACCGCGTGCTTTTTATGGACGAAGGCTTAATAGTGGAACAGGCAGACCCCGAAACATTCTTTAGCAGCCCCAAAAGTCCCAGATTGCAAGATTTTTTAGCAAAAGTAGTATAAAGAACTGTTAAATAATAACTTTGACCATTATCTCTTGTCTTTTTGCCGCCATGCGGCGCGTAAAAATCTTGAAAGGAGCTAACCATGAGTTCACGTTACACACATGTGTTTAACCCTATCCGCATCCGAGGCGTGGATTTTAAAAACCGGATTTCCCTTGCGCCTACTACCCCCGTGCTCAGCACCCCCGACGGATATGCAACGCGCGAGCTGGTCGACTGGTTTCGCATGTTCGCCCGCGGCGGCGTCTGCACGCTATTTTTGGGCAATTGCTCAATTGACATTGAAGAAAGCAACGACCAGAGCTATCAATTAGACCTTGGCACAGACGACTGCATCTACCCCCTTGCCCTATATGCCGACATGTGCAAACAATTCGGATGCCACGCTTCGCTTGAAATAAACCACAGCGGGGAGGGCGTCTCCTTTGAGATGACGGGCCATGCCGGATATTCATCCTCCGCCTACATCTCCGACGACGAGGTACTGCGCGCCGCACGCAACAACCGCGAGCCGCTTCCCACCATTGAAATGAGCAAGGAAAAAATCAAAGAAACCGTTGAGAAATTTGGCAAAGCCGCACAGCGAATGAAAAGGGCGGGCATGGACATAGTGATGGTCCACGGCGGCCATGGCAACCTTATCTCCCAATTTACAAGCCCGATGTTCAACAAGCGCACCGACGAATATGGCGGAAACACCGAAAACCGCGCCAGGTTTGCCATCGAAGTATGCCAGTCCATACGCAGGAATTGCGGCGAAAATTTTGTCATAGAATACCGCTGCTCGGGCGATGAGGAAGCCCCCGAAAGTATGCACATAGGCGAGACAATTGAGCTTGCGGGATATTTAAAGGGCCATGTAGACATCCTCCATGTCTCGGCAGGGCTGCACGGCGACCCTTTCGGCCCCCATCTGTATATGCGCAATTGGTGCCAAAACTACCTTATGGAACATTGCTTCAATGTGCGGTATGCAAGGGCAATCAAAGAAGCCCATCCAGACCTGCTTGTCAGCACCGTCGGCTCAATCATGAGCATAGACTACGCCGAGAATATAATCTCAAACGGCTGGGCTGATTTTGTTTCCATGTGTCGCCCGCTAATGGCCGACCCCGAGATGCCCAATAAATACGCCGAGAACCGCCCCGAGGACAGGCGCCCATGCCTGCGTTGCCTCTCCTGCTCCAAGCACCTTATGGTGCCAAAGCCTACATATTGCGCAGTAAACCCCATGAGCGCCATGACCACCGAGCTGAGAAGCGGCGTCATACCCAAGGCCGCAGTCAAAAAGAAGGTCGCCGTAATAGGAGGCGGCCCCGGCGGCATTCAGGCCATGGAAACGCTTATGGACAGGGGGCATGACGTAACCTTGTATGAAAAATCTGGCAGGCTGGGCGGCAACGCAATAGGCGCCGCTGCCGCTCCGTTCAAGATTGATATGCAGGCCTACCTAGCATGGCTGCGCCACACAGCGGCACAGTGCTCCAAAAAAGGCGCCCGCATACTTCTAAACACCGAGGCTTCCAAAGAAGTATTAAATCTGGAAAGCTATGATGCATTGGTCATATCAGTGGGCGCAGACCCCATTATTCCGAAAAACATCCCCGGCATAGGCAAGCCCCATGTATTCTGGGCGCCGGATGCAGAGGATGATACCGCAAAGATTGGAAACAAAGTCGTAGTAATCGGCGGCGGCGGAGTGGGATATGAGGCCGCCCTTCACTGCTCCGACCTAGGCAAAGAGGTAATTCTGATTGAAATGCTGGAAGAACCAGCCGCAAGGATGGCGCTTTTCTCCAGTGCGGGCAATATCGCAAGCGAGCTTCAAAAAATCTTCGCAGAAAGAAAAATCCCAGTGCGCTACAGCACCGCACTGGCCGAGGTAAAGGACTGCTGCATAGTTGCAAAGGATATGCAGTCAGGCAAGCTCAGCGAGTTACCCTGCGACACCGTGATTCTAGCCACAGGAATGAAGGAGCGCTGGGAACTGGTCGACAAACTGCGCCACTGCGCCCCGGAGAGCAACGTCCACATCATAGGGGATTGCCGAAAGCTGGGTACCATAGCAGAAGCTGTAAATCAGGCGCTTCAGGCTTGCCTGCACATTTAACCCGCTTGAAAAACTAAGATATCGCCACCTTCATCATAATGGCGCACTCGAGGCGCTTTTTGAATAATTCGCAGCCCAGCGCATAAACGCCGCCGATGGACCCTGAATCATTGTGCGCATTAGCTGCACAGCCCCCGCTACAGTACATCCTCGCCCAGCAGTCCCGGCATTTGGTGCGCGTATAGATATCCCATTTTCCAAACTCGCTTCGCAACTTGGTGTTCACAATGCCGCTGCAAACATCGCCCAAGGCAAACCCCTCGTCCCCGACAAACTGATGGCAAGGATACAGCTTGCCGCTCGGAGTCACGGCAAGGTATTCAGTGCCAACGCCACAACCGGCAATGCGCTTATGGACGCAAGGCCCTCCTTCCAAATCAAGATTGAAATGATAAAAAGAAAAGCCCCTGCCAAGCCTGCTCCGCCTGAGCATCTCTATGGCAAGAATCTCATACTGACGGAACAGCTCTGGCAAGTCTCCGTTTGTGAAGCCCATCGGAGAGCCGGGTTTTGCTATGGCAGGCTCCAGCGAGATTTCCTTAAACCCCAAATCCGCAATATGCAAAACATCACTAGCAAAATCAAGGTTCTGTCTTGTAAAAGTACCTCTGATATAATAGCCCTTGCCACGCCTAGCCTCAACCATTTCCCTGAGCTTCGGCAAAACAGTCTCATATGTCCCACCGGCATCGTCAGGGAGCCTGCGGTGCCTATCGTTTACCTCCGGGCGGCCATCCAAGCTCAGAACTACATTGTGCATTTCCCGATTGGCGAAGCTAATCACATCGCCGTCAATCAAAAGGCCGTTCGTAGTGAGCGTAAACCGGAACTTCTTGCCGCTCCCCTGCTCAACCGACCTTGCATAGTCGACGATGTCTTTGACCACCTCCCAATTAAGCAGCGGCTCGCCGCCAAAAAAATCCA
>WQSH01000036.1 GCA_009787995.1 Oscillospiraceae bacterium | reverse complement strand
CAAACTTTACCCAGGCCGGGCAGCAGGAAGTAAACAACGGCAGCTTCTCGCCTTTTTCGTAACGGGCCAAGAATTCCCTGCCCTCTTCGACAACCGTAAAATCTGCGGCGAAGCACATGTCGTAGACTCGGTCAAATCCCATAATCTTGAGCGCCGAGACCATTTTGCCCAAATTGTTTACGCCGGGCTGCTCGCCAAATGCTTCGCCAATGGCTACACGGACGGCAGGCGCAACTTGAGCGACGACGATTTTATCCTTGTCGTAAATATCCTCCCAAACCTCAGTGATGTTTGTTTTGATAGTCAATGCACCGACGGGGCAGACCTTGACGCATTGCCCACAGCCTACGCATTCGGTGTCGCCTATGCCCTTGCTGCTGCAAGTGACGACACGAGCCTCGGCACCCCTGAATGCGAAATCCAGCGAACCGACCGATTGAATCTCACTGCAGACCCTGACACAGTCGCCACATAAGATGCACTTTGCGGGGTCGCGAGCTATGCAGGGGGAGGATAGGTCCTGCTCTTCTTCAGAAGGCATCTTTTTAAACCGTATATCCTTGACTCCCAATTGCTGGGATATGTCCTGGAGTTTGCAAGTGCCGCTTTTTGGACATGTCGTGCATGACTGGTCGTGACTTGCGAGCATCAGCTCGATAATCATTTTCCTCATAGCGCGGATTGTTTTCGTATTGGTATGGACGACCATGCCGGGCTCTGCCTTTGTTGAGCAGGCAGGTATGATGCCTACCGGATGGTTTTCCACCTCGACCATGCACATACGGCATGCGCCATAGACGCTGATATCCGAGTGGTAGCAAAATGTAGGCAATTCGATACCCGCTTTTCGGATGACCTCGAGCAGATTCCTTTCGTCGCCCAGCGATACCGGGATGGAATCTACAGTTATCGATTTGCGGTTCATATTCGTATTCATAGTCATGCCCCCCTAACCCTTGGTAACTGCGCCGAACTTGCAAGCCTCTGCGCAAGCGCCGCATTTTATGCACTTCTCGCCATCAATCACGAAAGGCTTGCCTTTTTCGCCCGCTATGCACTCGACAGGACATTTCCTTGCGCAAAGAGTGCAACCCTTGCATTTTTCGGGGATGATAACGTAACAGCAGAGCGCTTCACAACTGCCTGTAGGGCACCGTTTTTCAACTACATGTGCCATGACCTCATCACGAAAATGCTTAAGTGACGAAAGGACGGGATTTGGCGCTGTTTTGCCTAATGCGCAGAGCGAACCGATTTTGACTGTGTTTGCAAGCTCCTCGAGCAGCGTTATGGTTTCGACCGTAGCCTCGCCTTCGCTGACCTGGTCTAGGATTGCGAGCATCTGCCTCGTGCCCTCACGGCATACGACACATTTGCCGCAACTCTCATTTTGGGTAAACTGCATGAAATACCGCGCAATCTTTACCATGCAGGTCTTTTGGTTCATAACAACGATGCCGCCGGAGCCGACCATAGCGCCAACTGTCTTTAGGTTATCATAGTCCAATGGCAGATCAAGGTGCTCCTGTGTCAGACAGCCGCCGGATGGGCCGCCGATTTGGACGGCTTTGTAGTCGGTTGGGGCGAGGTCTCCCTTTGCGTCCCTAACGAGGTTTCCGTCGTCATCAATGACTCCGCCGCCAATGTCTTTGACGATTTCACGAAGAGTAACTCCAAAGGGCACTTCAATGAGGCCGGTGTTTGCCACATGCCCCGTGAGGGCAAAAGTCTTCGTACCCTTGGCATTTGCCGTGCCCAACTTAGCATATTCTTTTGAACCCATGCGCATGACAAGCGGAACTGCGGCAAGGGTTTCGACATTGTTGATAACTGTCGGTTTGCCAAACAGGCCAACTTCGGCAGGGAAAGGAGGCTTGAGGGTAGGCATGCCGCGCTTTCCCTCGATAGAGGCGATAAGGGCAGTCTCTTCGCCGCATACGAATGCACCTGCGCCCTCCATAATATGAATATCAAAACGCTTGCCCGAACCAAAGATATTGCTCCCTAAAATCCCCGCTTCACGCGCCTGCGAAATGGCAAGCTTCAAACGCTCGCAAGCAAGCGGGTACTCCATTCGCACATAAATGTAGCCCTCTTCGGCATTCACAGCCATAGCTGCAATAATCATACCCTCCAAGACAGAGTGCGGATTTCCCTCAAGCAGGCACCTGTCCATAAATGCGCCGGGGTCACCTTCGTCACCATTGCAGATAACGTATTTAATATCCGCTTCATTCTTGCGGGTGATGTCCCATTTTGTCCCCGTTGGGAAGCCGCCTCCGCCGCGCCCCCTCAGCCCGGAAGCCAGTATCTCGTTGCAGATTTCGACGTCGGTCATCTTTTTTACTGCTTCGCGAGCTTGGAAGTAGCCGCCGTGGAAGATGTACTCATCCATGCTGCTGGCGTCGATGTTCCCGCAAAGCTGGAGCAAAAGGCGCTTTTGGCGTGCATAAAACGGAATGTCATGCTCGTCGGCAATTGCTTCCCCGGTTGAAGGTAGCCTGTAAATCAGCCTGTCTATGATTTTTCCGCCCAATAGCGTCTCGGTCACAATCTCCTCCACGTCCTCGGGTTTGACGCGGACATAGAGAACCTTTTCTTTTACAACATGCACAAGCGGTCCCATTTGACAAAAGCCCTGGCAGCCGCTCATCGAAAGAGCCACATCGCCGCCAGCCTCCTTCTCAAGGGCGACATCAAAAGAGAAATCATGCTTCTCAGCAAGCTCCATGAATCGACTGTAAATTTTTAATGCACCATTAGCAATACAGCCTGTACCTGCGCAGATTACAATGCGATTTTTATGTGCCGCTGCGTTTTTTTCAAACTGTTCGCTGCGGGCTTCGAGGGATGTAAGGTCAAGCATCGGAGTTTTCCTCCTTCCGATATTTCTCTATCAGTTCGATGGTTTTTTCCTTTGTCATTGCGCCGTAGACATCGTCATTGATGGTGACGACGGGCGCCAGGCCACATGCACCTATACATGCGACCTCCTCTAGTGTGAATAGGTTGTCGTCTGATGTCTGTTTTTTGTCAGAAAGCCCCAATTCATTTTGGAAGGTCTTGATTATATCAACTGCCTTTCGAACGTGGCACGCAGTGCCGTTGCATACTCTGATGACATACTTGCCCTTGGTGTCCAAGGTAAAGTGCGAGTAAAACGTAGCTACGCCGAAAACAGCACCGGGAGTTATGCCCAGAGCCGTTGCGACATAGTTCATTACATCCTTCGGCAAATATGAATATGCCGATTGAATTTCCTGCAAAATGGGTACAAGCATATGCGGATTGCATTTGTACTTTTCCAGAATTGCGCAGACATTCTCAAATTTTGTGCCGAACTCTTGCACGTTTTTTTGCATTTCTTGATTCCTCCAATTCCATACCAGTGTTCGTCAACTTTTACAACCTCACTATTATATCATACAGAAGTTTTGTTTAAAAGTGGCAGTTTCCGATTTTGTTAACATTTTCAGACTATATGCTTAGTGTCCAGTGCCTGCAATCGGTCCGGCATTGATAAGCCTGCACACGCCTATACATTCGGTGGCGTTTTCGGGAATCACGACTCAGAGGATGTTCGAAAATCAGGTCGTTGGAATCCCCCTGGGGCAAATCGCTCCAAACCATTTTTCCGCACACCCTCTGATAACTTAATCTTACAAGATGAAGGCTACATCATATGCTAGGCAAGTCCAGAAGAGCGTTGCAACTAGTTGCTCTTAGCTTGTGCCACGGCATCTTCGATGCTCGTGACTTGCACCCCTTCTAAATCCAGATATGCCGCAGTCGGCAGCTTTGCGACCGCCTTGGGCGTCAGCGCCCCGACCGGGCACGCAGATACGCACAGGCCGCAGTCGATGCAGTTTTTCTCTTCGCCGAGCGGGCGCGAGAATGACGGCTCTACCGTGGTGTCGAATCCACGGCCCACGAAGCCCAAAGCTCCGACTCCGGCCGCAGCGCAAATGCGCACGCAACACCCGCAGAGGATGCATTTATTTCGGTCACGGACGATGTACTCGTGGCTTTCGTCAATCGGGTGTGTCGTCTGCTCTCCCGCCATTGCAAACTGGTCTGCACCGTATGTAGTGCCCAACTGCCTCAGCTTGCATTCATCTACGTCTGCACAGCCACAGGACAGACATCGGGAGGCTTCCAGCTTTGCTTGCCCCTCCGTGAAGCCGAGCTCCACCTCGTCAAAGCTATGGTGCCGCTCCGCTTTCGAAAGCGAGGGCATGACAGCCTTTGCGATTTCTTCTTTCTCTCCAAAGGATGCGACGTCAAGCTCGTCATTGCTACCCCGAACATGGTTGTATAATTTAATGTCCTTGGGCAATGGCTGACCCAGCATGTATTTGTCCATCGCAAGCGCCGCCCGCTTGCCCCCGGCGATTGCCAGAATAGCCGTCTGCGGCCCGGTAACCGCATCTCCTGCTGCGAAAATGCCGTCTATGTTTGTCGCCATTGTATGGCTGTCAGCCGCCAGGCAGTTCCACTTATCCACCGCTACCTCGCAATCAGGACCGACGAAGCTCAAATCCTGCGTCTGGCCTATTGCCGCAATTATATAATCATATTCCACCGAATGCTCAGAGCCCTTTACAGGCTGTGGGCTCCGCCTGCCCGATGCGTCAGGCTCGCCTAGCTCCATCTTGAGAAGTTTGAGCTGCACAGTGCTTCCCGCCTGTGACACGCCCGATGGATTTGTCAGGATATTGAACTTAATCTCCTCGTGCTGGGCTTCCTCAATTTCCATATCATCAGCCGGCATCTCGGCCACAGTCCGGCGGTAGATTATCTCTACGCTTTGCGCCGCAAGCCTTAACGCTGTACGCGCGCAGTCAATGGCCGTATTTCCTCCGCCCACTACCGCAATGCGCTTTCCTTTGAGGTCAGGCTGTGTCCCCCGGGTTACGGAGCCAAGAAAATCGACGCCCCGAATCACGTTGGAGCAAGCCTCTTCTCCCTCGACGCCCAGCGATGTGCCGACTTGCGACCCCACGGCCAGCAGAATCGAATCATAGCCCTCTGATTTTAGGCTGTCTACGGTGATATCTCGGCCAAAGTCAACGCCGTAGCGAATTTCCACGCCGAGCGACCGGATGACGTCAACCTCTGCATCCAAGTCCTCGCGCGGCAGACGGTATGACGGAATCCCATATCGCAGCATTCCTCCAGGGTTTTCCTGCCGCTCGTAAATTGTCACGCCATGGCCCATCTGCGCCAAGAACCACGCCGCTGAGAGCCCTGCGGGCCCTGCACCGATAATGGCCGCTTTCTTGCCCGTCGCAGGCATACGCTCCGGCAGGTAAGGCTGCTCTTTTTCCATATCCAAATCTGCAACAAAGCGCTTGAGGTAGGCTATTCCCACCGGTCCTTCGAACGCTCCCCGACGGCACTTCTTTTCGCATGGCCTCGTGCATATCCTGCCGCAGACCACAGGCAGCGGATTTGTTTTCTTAATCAGCGGTATAGCCTCGTCGTAACGCCCTTGCGCAATCATATTGACGTAACCCATGGCATCCATGTTCGCAGGGCACTCCATCACGCAAGGCGCAACGCAGTCCCCATAGTGCTGGGATGCCAGAAGCTCCAAGCAGACTCTCCGAGCCTCGTTGATTGCTGCAGATTCCGTGGTTATTACCATGCCCTCCGCCACTTGCGTGCCGCAAGCCAAGGGCACGCCCCGCTGCCCCTCAATCTCCACCCGGCAAATCATGCAAGAGCCAAAAGGTACAAGCCTCGGGTCGTGGCAAAGCGTAGGTATAAATACATTGTTTTCTTTGCAAGCCTCCAGCACCGTCTGGTTTCCCTTGGCTTGATAGGCTTTCCCATTAATTTTAATATTCAGCATCACACGCCCCCCCTTCTATGAAATGTCCACGGCATCAAATTTGCACATGGATTTGCAAATTCCGCACTTGGTACATTTGCCTTGGTCTATGGCATGGACTTCCTTGGCCTTTCCGGAAACAGCGTCCACAGGACATTTTTTTGCGCAAACGGTGCAACCGACACACTTGTCTGAAACTATGTTGAAGCTGATAAGTGCTTTGCACTGCTTTGTCGGGCACTTTTTGTCCCTGATGTGCGCATCGTACTCATTCCGGAAGTAGCGTATGGTCGTCAACACCGGGTTCGGCGCCGTCTGGCCTAGACCGCAGAGTGCGTTGGTTTTTATCTGATGTGAGAGGGTTTCCAGCTTTTCAACATCCCCCTCTTCTCCTTTGCCCTGCGTAATCCGTTCCAAGGTCTCGAGCATCCGCTTGGTGCCGATTTTGCAGAATGTGCATTTTCCGCAGGACTCCGACTGCGTGAACTGGAGGAAGTAGCGCGCGATATCAACCATGCAGTTATCCTCGTCCATCACAATCATCCCGCCTGAGCCCATGATTGCCCCCGTCGCGGCAAGCGGCGCATAGTCGATTACGGTGTCCATCATATTTGCAGGAATACATCCTCCTGACGGCCCACCCATTTGTACGGCTTTGAGAGCCTTGTTGTCCTTCGTCCCGCCTCCGATTTCGTTTACTACCTCGCTGATAGTCATGCCTATCGGGATTTCCACCAGCCCGCCTCGAGTGACTTTCCCTGCCAGGGCAAATACCTTGGTGCCGTTGGATTCTTCAGTGCCATACGCTGAAAAAGCATCTGCGCCTTTTCGGAGTATCCAGCCGATATTTGCAAGCGTTTCCACATTGTTTATGTTCGATGGCTTGTCAAAAAGCCCGCGCTCGGCGGGGAATGGGGGTCTGATACGCGGCATGCCCCGATTGCCCTCGATTGACTCGATTAGTGCAGTTTCCTCGCCACAGACGAAGGCGCCCGCACCTTCTTTTATTACTAGCTTAAAATCAAATCCGGAGCCAAGGATGTTCTTGCCCAAGAACCCTCGAGCCTCGGCCGCTTCAATGGCAATCTTTAGACGCCGGATTGCGATGGGGTACTCCGCTCTGGCATATATGTACCCATGAGCTGCTCCGATAGCATATCCTCCGATAATCATCCCTTCAATCACGCTGTGCGGGTCTCCCTCCAAGATGCTTCGGTCCATAAATGCCCCAGGGTCGCCCTCGTCGGCGTTGCAAATGATGTACTTGCTTTCGGCAGCATATCCGGCGGCAAATTTCCACTTTTGCCCGGTTGGAAATCCTGCTCCGCCCCTTCCCTTGACGCCTGCTCGAAGCACCTCGTCCACGACCTGCTCCGCAGTCATGGTTTTCAGAGCCTTCTCCAACCCGGCGTAAGCATCCATGGCGAGCGCATCGTCTATTGATTCAGGGTCTATCGCCCCGCAGCGTTCAAGCACAATCCGTTCCTGCTGCGCAAGAAAGCCCTGCTCGCTTCCACCACCGTCAGAATCCAGCGCAACGGCGTCCGCCACGGGCTTTCCTCCGAGGGCATGGTTCTGAAAAATTTCTTTAGCGCGCTTTTCGTCCACGCCGCCATAAATCGTCCTATGGCCGTCCTCTAGAATTTCGACCATGGGTTCTGCATAGCACATTCCCATGCATCCGGTCTCGCTGACCTGTATGCCTGAGTCTGCTTCGGCTGCGAGGTTTTGCAGCGCTTCTTTGACCTTTAGCCCCCCGGCGGCTATTCCGCACGAGCCTAGCCCGATGATGATTTTCTTCATACTGCCACCGCCTTTCGCGCCTTAAAATCTCGAATGGCGGCGCGGGCGGTGTCGGGGGTCAGCCGTCCATGAGTCTCTTCATTAATCGTAATCACGGGCGCAAGTGAGCAGCAGCCGAGGCACGCCACCGACTCAACGGTGAACAGGCGGTCTTCCGTCGTCCCGCCCAACTCAATGCCCAGCTCGCGACAAATTGCATCGGCTATATTTTCCGCCCCAATTACGTGACAGGCAGTACCAAAGCATATCTTGACAATATTCTCCCCGACCGGTTCCAATCGGAACTGCGAATAAAACGTGGCCACCCCCATAATTTGTGAGACAAAGATACCTGTCCGCTGGCTCAGGCGTTCGATGATGTCCTCCGGTAGGTAGCCGTAGGCGTCCTGGAGTTTTTGCAAGAGCGGTATCAGCTGGGATTTATCCCCGCTGTACCCCTCAAGGATTTCCTCAAAACAGTCCCAATACTTACCGCTTTGAGCGCAATCTTTACACATTTAATCACCTCAAGAATTTTTTTGTGATTGCCATTATAGCATAAAAATCTCATTGTTGCCATTTTTTTCGGCGCCGAGCCCGCAATGGTAGCGACTTAGGGGTAACAATTCAGTGTCAGCCAAGAAAACCTAGGAGCAGGCATTGAGAAGCCTGTGCGCTCATCGTAGAGAGGGAATTCCGGCTACTGTCACGGAACTGACCGAGCGCAGAGGAGTGTGCAGGCTTCTCGATGCCGGACTGATAGCAGGCACGTGGGTAGTAACCGCCAAATCGACAAATCATTTACCTAAAAGATGCCAAATCGTTGACTTATAAAATGTTTCTGGTATAATAGACATATGAACATAGCAGTATGAAAGATTAATTGAGCTATGTTTATTCTCTATAATTACTGCAAAAGCATGCCTAGAAATTGAGAGTGCTGCGAGCGGAATAAGTGGTTTGAGGTGCCACTCAATGAATGAATGCCTGAAAGTTAAAAAGAATAACTGCAAAAATTGCTATAAATGCATTCGCAACTGCCCGGTCAAGGCGATTAGCTTCGGCTCAAATCAAGCCAGCATCGTGCAGGAGGAGTGCATCTTGTGCGGAAGGTGCCTGGTCTGCTGCCCACAGCACGCAAAGATTATGCGCGACGATGTGCCCATTGCGAAGAAGCTCCTTGAAGGGGAATCGCCCGTCTACGCAAGCGTTGCACCCTCTTTTGCGGCTAATTACCCCGGCGTGAGCATCGACTCCATGAAAAAAACGTTGCTGGAGATGGGCTTTGAAGGCGTCGAAGAAACCGCAATAGGCGCAACAATAGTAAAAACCCATTACGACGATATGATTGACGCAGGCAAGCAAAGAGTCGTCATCTCATCTTGCTGCCACACTGTCAACATGCTCATTCAGCGGTATTACCCGGGCGCACTGCCCTACCTTGCAAAGGTGCAATCCCCCATGCTGGCGCACGGCGCCGCCATAAAAAGGTTGCGCCCAGATGCAAAGGTTGTATTTATCGGCCCTTGTATATCAAAAAAGAATGAGGGCGATCAATATCCCGGCATTGTAGACTGTGTCATCACATTCGAAGGCCTATCAAAATGGTTATCCGATGAAGGGCTTGAGCTTCACAAAGACAGCTCAACTGAGCTTGGGGGGAGGGCGCGCCTATTCCCCATAGCCGGCGGGATTATCCGCAGCATGCGCGCCGACAGCAAAGATTACCGCTACTTGGCCATAGACGGCATGGAACAATGCATGACCGCCTTGAAAGATATATCCGAGGGGAATACTGACCGTTGTTTTATTGAGATGTCCGCCTGCAAGGGCAGCTGCATCGGTGGACCCGCAATGGGGCCTGAGAGAAACATGCCGATTAAAAGCTATGTGGCGGTGGAAAAGCTGGCAGGCAGCGAGGACTTCCCTATTGAACCCCCGGATGAGGAGCTGCTCTATAAGGCTATGCCGCAGCAGACTGTCCGCATCCCAAAACTGGATGCGAAGACGTTGGAGGAGGCGCTGCTCCGAATAGGAAAATCCAAGCCCTCTGACGAACTCAACTGCGGAAGCTGCGGTTACGATACATGCAGGGAAAAAGTTGCGACGACTATTTCTGGAAAGTCAGACGAGACCATGTGCATGCCCTATTTGATGGAACGCGCACAAAGCTTCTCCGACATTATCATCGACCACACTTTAAATGGCGTGATGGTGATGAAGGAATCGCTCGAAATACAGCAAATCAACGCCGCCGCAGGCAGAATTTTAAACATAAAGAACCAAAGAGATGTTTTGGGCATGAACGTATCCTGCGTGCTTGACCCTGCGCCCTTTGTTGAGGTGCTGGAAAGCAGGCAGACAATTAAAGAGCGTAAGCTCTTCCTTGCCGAGTATGCAAGGCATGTCACGCTGACTGTAATCTACGATGTCAGCTTCCGTGTCGTCATAGCCATCATGCGGGACATTACCGAAAACGAAACAGCTAGGGAAATAAAAGATGCGCAAGACCGCAGAACTATTGAAATCACGGACAAAGTGATTGAAAAGCAAATGACGACCGTGCAATTAATCGCCTCCCTTCTTGGCGAGACTACCGCAGAGACAAAAATCGCCCTCACAAAACTGAAGGAGACGCTGCGCAATGAATAATTTCTGCACGGACATAGGCACACTCAGCCTGAACAAATTTGGGGAAATACTTTGCGGAGACACAGTAGAAGTTGTAGAAAACGAAAATGGCGAAACAATCATAGTCCTGACCGATGGTTTGGGCAGCGGAGTCAAGGCCAATATACTTTCCATACTCACGGCAAAGATAATAGCGACCATGATGGCAGCATCTATGGATATCGAAGATTGCGTTTCGGCAGTAGTTGCGACGCTCCCTGTTTGCGAAATTCGCAAAATCGCCTACTCGACCTTCACTATAATTCGGATAAGAAGCAACGAAGAGGCTGAAATTTTCCAGTATGACAACCCTCATGTAATTTTCATGAGAAAAGGCCGGGCAATCGACTTGCCGGAAACCTCAATTGTCATCGGCGACAAGACCATCTACAAATCGCGGGTTCCGCTCGTGGAAAACGATGTCTTCGTGGCCGTCAGCGATGGCGTTATCCATGCAGGCGTCGGGAGAACGCTAAGCTTCGGCTGGCAGCGCCCCGATGTCATAAAATACTTAGAGAGCAAATACAACCCTAGGCACACGGCTAAAACACTTGCAGCCATCCTCGTTGAGTCCTGCAATGAATTATATGGTGAAGAACCGGGGGACGACACAACCGCATGTGTCATCAAAATCCGTGTGCGCAAGCTCGTAAATCTGCTGATTGGCCCACCGGAGGACTCTTCTGACTTAGGCAAGATGATGTCACTATTTTTTTCTAAGGAAGGCAAGCATGTCATTTGCGGCGGCACCACCTCAACTCTGGCCGCAAGCCATCTGGACAAACCCCTCAAGCCCTCTCTCGACTACGTTGACCCCCAAATCCCGCCAGTCGCTCAAATCGAAGGGGTCGACCTGGTGACGGAAGGCATAATCACAGTCAGCCGAGTATTGTTTTATGCAGAGGATTACCTTTTAGATAATAAGCACCACCGAACATGGAGTGTACAAAAGGACGCAGCTTCCTTGATTGCCAAGTTGCTGTTTGAGGAAGCCACCGACATAAATTTCTTTGTGGGCAAGGCAGTGAATCCTGCACACCAGAACCCAGATTTGCCAATTGGTTTTAACATAAAAATGCGACTGATCGAAGAACTTTCAGCTGCCCTAAAAAAAATGGGCAAGCGCATTAAGGTCAGTTACTTTTAAATAAATGAAGGAGGACACAAAAATAATGAGTGAAGAATTTGACCCGCGCGTAATCGACAAAATCTTGGACAGTTACAAATGCGACCCCAGCTCGGTAATCTCCATATTGCAGGACATTCAGGACGAATATAAATACCTGCCCAAGGGGATTTTTGCGCAAGTTTCTAAAGCCGTGGGGCTCAGCCAGTCGAGGATTTTTTCCGTTGCAACATTTTATGAAAATTTTTCCTTGGAACCAAAGGGGAAGTACATTATCAAAATTTGCGACGGCACAGCATGTCACGTCAGAAAATCCATACCCATTTTGAATCGGATGAAACAAGAGCTGGGACTTCCGGAGAGCGAACATACTACCGAAGACCTGCTCTTTACCGTGGAAACGGTGTCGTGCCTTGGGGCATGTGGGCTGGCTCCGGTCATAACGGTCAACGACAAGGTTTTCCCCACCATGACCCCCGATACGTCGGCACAGCTGCTATCCGATCTGAAGGAGGGAAAAGTGAATGCTTAAAAATCGTCAAGAATTAGCCGCACTGCGCGATTCGTGCCAAAAATCGGCGAGCCTTCAAAAGAAGCAGATAAAGGTTTGCGCTGGAACAGGCTGTATCGCAACTGGCTCTCTTGAGGTGCTGGAGCGCCTGAAGGCCATAATGAAGGAAAAAAACATTGACTGCACGGTGGAGCTCGACGCAGCCGCCCACTCTAAAGACGGTGTTGCTCTCAAAGAATGCGGTTGCCACGGCTACTGCGAGATGGGCACGCTTGTCAGGGTGGAACCGCAGGGGTACCTCTATGTGAGGGTCAAACCGGAAGACTGCGAAGAAATTATAGAGGAAACAATCGTCAAAGGCGGCCACGTTGAGCGGCTTGCCTACAAATACGAAGGCAAATCCATCCAGATGCAATCTGACATCCCTTTCTACAAAAAGCAGATGCGCGTGGTGCTGGAGCATTGCGGACATATCGACGCAAACTCCATTCACGAATATTTGTCAGTAGGCGGGTACGCAGCTTTTGAGAAAGCCTTGTTTGATATGGAAAAGGATGTGGTAGTAGAGCAGCTGACCGAAGCAAACCTTCGTGGCAGAGGTGGCGGCGGTTTCCCACTTGGCAGAAAATGGACACAGGTGCGCCGCCAGAAAGCTGAACAAAAATACGTTGTCTGCAACGGCGACGAGGGCGACCCCGGCGCATTCATGGACAGGAGCATCATGGAGGGCGACCCACATCTTGTATTGGAAGGCATGATGATAGCCGGGCTTGTATGTGGCGCCAATGTGGGATATATCTACGTCCGCGCCGAATACCCCATTGCGGTCAACCGCTTGCGCAATGCCATTGCCCAAGCCGAAGAATTTGGCCTGCTTGGCGACAACATTCTGGGCACAGGCTTCTCTTTCCGCATAAAGATAAACCGCGGCGCAGGCGCATTCGTCTGCGGCGAAGGCAGTGCGCTCACCGCCTCGATAGAAGGCAAGCGGGGGATGCCTAGGACAAAGCCTCCAAGGACCGTGGAGCAGGGCTTGTTCGGCAAGCCGACCGTAATGAACAACGTTGAGACATTTGCCAATGTGCCCATGATAATAAATAAAGGGGTGCAGTGGTTTAAGAGTATTGGTACTGAAGGCAGTCCGGGCACCAAGGCGTTTGCCCTTACCGGGAATATAACCAACACGGGCCTAATTGAGGTGCCGATGGGCACAACGCTGAGGGAGATAATCTTCGATATCGGCGGCGGCATGATGGACGGTGCAAAGTTTAAAGCCGTGCAGATTGGCGGTCCCTCCGGCGGCTGCCTCACTGAGGAGCATCTGGATCTTCCGCTGGACTTCGATTCGCTTACAAACGCAGGAGCGATGATTGGCTCCGGTGGACTTGTCGTCATGGATAACAACACTTGCATGGTGGGCATTGCCCGTTTCTTTATGAACTTCACACAGTTTGAGTCCTGCGGTAAATGCGTGCCGTGCCGCGAGGGAACAAAGCGGATGCTGGAGATTTTGGATCGCATCGTGAGCGGGGAAGGCCAGCTGGAAGATATCGACATGCTCCTTGAGCTGTCGGATACCATAGCGTCCACATCCTTGTGCGGCTTAGGCAAGACAGCGACATTCCCGGTAGTCAGCACGCTCAAGTCGTTCCGGGATGAATATGTGCAGCATATCGTCGAAAGGCGCTGCGGCACTGCGAGCTGTGAGAAACTAAAACGCATAGTGATTGACGAAGCGCTGTGTAAGGGCTGCACCAAGTGCGTAAAAGTCTGTCCTGTGGACGCAATTTCCGGCAAGGTCAAAGAGCCGTTTACAATAGACCAGAGCACATGCGTGAAGTGCGGCGTTTGCATAGACAGCTGCCCATTCAAGGCAATCAAGGAGGAGTAAGACATGGAAACAAAAGAGTTTATGACGATTGACGGAATACCCGTTGAAATAAATGGCGAAAAAAACCTGCTTCAGATGATTAGGAAAGCGGGTATAGAACTCCCCACCTTCTGCTATCATTCTGAGCTTTCCATCTATGGCGCTTGCCGCATGTGCATTATCGAAGACCATAGAGGGAATCTGGACGCAGCGTGCTCCGCACAGCCTTGGGCAGGGATGGAAATCCGCACGAACACGGAGCGCCTGCGCAAATACCGCAAGATGATACTTGAGCTTCTCCTGAGCAACCATTGCAGAGACTGCACAATTTGCGAAAACAACGGCAATTGCAAGCTCCAGGATTTGGCAAAGCGCTTTAATATCGAGGGGGTGCGCTTTCCCAACACTGCAACAGAGCCTGTGCTTGACAGTTCGTCACCCTGCATCGTCAAGGACCAGAGCAAGTGCATCCTTTGCGGCGACTGCGTGAGGATGTGCGACGAGGTTCAAAACGTCGGTGCTATTGATTTTGCGGGGCGCGGCTCCCATATGACCATAAGCACGGCTTTCGACGAGCCTTTGTCGGAGTCAAACTGCGTGGGCTGCGGGCAATGCACCGCCGTTTGCCCGACCGGCGCCCTTGTGGCAAGAAACGATACCCAGAGGCTTTGGAAAGAGCTTGATGATAAAAATACGAAAGTAAGCGTTCAGATAGCCCCTGCGGTCAGGGTCGCCTTGGGCAAGCAGTTTGGCCTTTCTGAGGGCGAAAATGCAATGGGCAAAATTGTCGCTGCTTTGCGCCGCATGGGGTTTGACGAGGTGTTTGACACCTCCACCGGCGCAGATTTAACTGTGCTAGAAGAATCTAACGAGCTGCTCAAGCGCTTAGAGTCTGATAAGGCTAAGTCAGGATTCCCGCTGTTTACTTCATGCTGCCCTGCTTGGATTAGCTATTGCGAACAAAACCACCCCGATTTGCTGCCCCACTTATCCACATGCCGCTCCCCGATGCAGATGCTGGGCGCAATCATTAAGGAGCATTATTCATCCAGTAGCCGGAGACTGGTTCATGTGGCGGTTATGCCCTGCACCGCAAAAAAATTCGAGGCGACGCGTCCGGAGTTTAAAAACGGCGATTCGCCGTATGTGGACTACGTAATCACAACACAAGAGTTAATGCAGATGGTCGGGGAATCGGGGCTGGTGTTCGAAGAGCTCGAGCCTGAAGCCGTGGATTCTCCGTTTGGAGTCATGACGGGCGCCGGAGTCATATTTGGAGTTACCGGCGGCGTCACGGAAGCCGTGCTGCGCCGCCTGTCCTCCGACAAGTCCACGGCTGGGCTTCGTACTATTGAGTTCAGAGGCGTTCGCGGTATGGAGGGCGTTAAGGAAACGACGGTTATGGTCGGTGAGCGCGAGGTTCGTATCGCTGTTGTCAGCGGTTTGAGGAATGTTCACAATCTGATAACACGCATCAAGGGCGGCGAGCATTTTGATTTCGTTGAGGTGATGGCATGCCCCGGCGGTTGCGTGAGCGGCGCTGGTCAGCCATACGTGCCTGAAAAGGAAAGAGGAGAGAGGGGCAAGGGCTTGTATTCTGCTGATAAGCTTAGCAGCATAAAGCGTTCGGAAGAGAATCCCTTGATGATGACCCTATACAACGGTTTGCTCAAGGGTAAAGTCCATGACCTCTTGCATGTTCACTACACGGGCTCTGGGAAGGAGAAATAAGTTGTGATGAAGCTTTCTGTTTGCGTTGGCAGTTCGTGCCACCTCAAGGGTTCTTATAATGTTATACAGGCTTTTCAACAACTGGTGGAAGAGGAGTCGCTTCACGACAAAATTGAGATGGAAGCACAATTTTGCATGAAGCAGTGTCAGAAAGGGGTTTCGGCCTCCATAGACGGCGAAGTATTTAGCGTGTCTCCGGAAACAGCGCGCGAGGTGTTCCGCACCACTGTTCTACCCAAGACAAAATAAACAAGTACGATGTGGTTAGGCGCTTTGACGCGAAGGTTGTGTCGCTGCCCCGCCCTTCAGCTTCAGGTCAAAAGAAATGCGGGAAAGGGGCACACCACCCCGCCAAAGTGCCGAAAAGAAAGACCGGAAACGGTCTTTCTTTTCGCTTTTTACACGTTGTTACTCAGTGCCTGCAATCGGCCCGGCATCGAGAAGCCTGCACGCTACTCAAGCTCAAAGATGCTCGTATTCCCGCTCAGTGTTGAAAACACAAATTGCGCATCGGCACCGTGCATTATCACAGGCAGCTCGCTATTGAACCTGCCGGAGGTTGACGAGTGGCTTACCGTTACCGGGCCTTCATTTGGGACAGTGAGCCGCAGTGACCCCGAAGTCGACCTCAAGTTTAGCGAAGCAGGCACTATGGCGCTCCTAACTGAAATGCCCCCGGACAGCGTGTTTGCAGCTACACTATAGAATTCGCCGGATAAGCTCAGAGTGCCTGAAGTGGATTCCGCATTTACAACAGTCCGCACTGCGGAATTATCCAGCGAAATCGCTCCCGAGAGACTGTTGAGACTCACCCTGTCAAATGCGCCTGAAGCGCTCACTGCGCCGGAGGTTGAGTCGAGGTCTATCTCCCCTGCCGAAGCCCCCGAAACGCGAATGGCTCCTGATAATGTGCCTATATCCATTTCGCCGGCCTGTGACGACGTCACCGCAACCGCTCCGGACGTGCTGCTAAGCGACATATCTTCTGCCCGGACTGACGTGGCGACAATCCTGCCGGATGTTGAATTTGCATCGAGGCTCTGTGAAGTCAGATTTGAAAGCTCAATGGCTCCGGAAGTCGTACCAACATCAAGTCTCGCAATCGACATCCCATCGACGTTCACCCCGCCCGACACCGAGTCAACATTCAAGCTATCAAGGTTTTCGCTCAGGCTGCGGGGCACCAGCACCTCAAGCCTCTTTTGAGGCATTTGCCTCATGAGTCCCCTGACATTGTTGGCTACGAACCTAATATCCAACGTGCCGCCGGAAATATTTATAGAAAACCTCTCGTCGTCGTCCAACTCGCGCTGAGCCAGTTCCGTGATTTGAATCTCGCTGCCGGCATGCGGCATTATTGTTATTTCGCCCGCTACCCAGTCGACGCTTATAGAATTGATGCCCGACGGGTCGGCGCTGTGCTCGCCGACGACGTTGAATGGCCCTGCAAGTGCCTCGAACCCACCAATGCCAATCCTAAAGGGCGTGTGCCTGTCCAGCCAAGCCGGCCTGGCCCCCAGCACAGTGCCTGTGAGGAACCAGCCCGCCAGCCCGAGCAGCACAATGCCCACCACGACCCAGCAGATGATTGTAACAATTCTAATTGCATTCATTTTAAAACCCTCACTTCTTTACTGTAAAAAATAAGTTTATAAAAGCCTCGATTGCGCCAGCGATTATGAATATAATCCACGTCACATGCCATGCGAAGGTCATAAAGCTGATAATGAAGTATACCGTGAGTACAACTGCCCACAGAGCTGAGGAAATCGCACGGCGCAATGCCCTGCGGTCTTTTGTATCCGCCTGCCACTCGCGAAACTCGGCTACCATAGAGCCGGAACCTGCATGATACCTCGGTTTTGTCATTGAGTTGTACACAAGAAGCCCGGTGGCTCCCGCTATCATGACGAATAGGATTGGTACGCCAACTCTGGCAGGGTCGCGGTTGCCAAGCATGGCGAGGATGATGAGCGGCAGCGGGCTGAGGATGTACATCATGACTGAGATTGCAGTAAACATTGCCGACTTCCGGCGGTCATACTCAGTTTCGAACAGCCCCGGTGCCGCTGACGCAGCGTCTTCCTGAACCTCAGAAAGCAATGCGCTTATATCTCCGATACCTGCGACTACTATGTTGTACGCCGCTTCCTGCGTCTTTCCCTCTGAAACCAAATCGTTGTATTTGTCATTTAGGTTTTGTATCATCTCCTCTTTTAGCTCGATAGCCTTTTTTGTGGGGGCTGTTTCTGCAAAAAGCTCATCAACATGCCTGCGGATTTTGTCTTCCATCTCATTCTGCCTCCGTTTCGATTAATTTGTCAATCATTATTTTTGCCCTTGCCCATTCGCTGATGAGCCCAGCGTATGTATCGCGGCCGACGTCAGTGATTTTGTAGTACCGCCGCCGCGCCCCGGTCTGTTCGTCGCCCCAGTAGGACGAAATACATCCGGCCCCCTCCAACCTTCGGAATGCTGTATACAGGGTCGCTTCCTTGAGTTCGTACTTGCCGTCTGTTCTCTGCTGTATGGACTTGTTAATTTCGTATCCATAATTATCGCCGTCCATCAGCCTAGCAAGGATGATTGTGTCGGTGTGCCCCCTTATTAGGTCAGACGCTATAGACATGTCGCACCTCCTGTCTTGAAAATCGCCACCATGTTGGCGTGCGCTTGATTCAAGTATACGCTAACACAAGATACCTCGTCTGTCAATGTATATTAAACATTAAAATATCATTAAAAACAATATATACCATTAAAAACCTTGCGCCACGCCCCAGGAATAGTATATAATTGCATGACTGCTCAATCTTAAAAACGAGCATTGAAAGAAGGCTGAAATGAAAAATAATTTTGAACGCGCAAAATGGTTGCCAATATTCTTTTTGGCAATAATTTTGATGCTCATATACAACACCCTGATGAACTTCGCCAGCGTCACATACGAAATCGGCAGATTCTTGAGTGTCATATCGCCACTGCTATACGGAGTCTTGTTTTCGTATTTTTTGTACCTTCCCCACCAGCTGTTCGAAAAAATCTTTGGTAAATTCAAACTAAAATTCATTGTTAAAAGGGCACGGCTCTTTGCGACACTTGTGACATTCATACTCCTTATCGTGCTCGTCGCACTAATCATAAGCTATGCTTTGCCAATACTTTTTACCAGCATAATTGATTTGGCAAACAGCATTCCGGGCTATATTGCTTTTGTCACAGACTTTGTAGACGACATTCCGGACAATACCTTCTGGAGCTCGCTAGACATCATAGAGACAGTTACTGACAATGCCGGCGACATGCTCAGCCAAGTGTTTAATGCGGCGACGATTGAACAATTTGCTATGGGCATAGTAAGCTTTGCCAGCGAGCTGCTGAGCCTGGTGCTGGGTCTTGTCATAGCGCTGTACCTGCTGCTTGACAGGGAAAGGGTAGTCGGGTTCCTCAGAGGTCTCAGCAGTGCGGTGTTTAAGAAAGAAAAAGTGCGGCGCAGGGTAAGCCGATATGTTCACCAAGTCAACAAGGTGCTTTTTACGTTCATTGCGAGCAAAGGGCTCGACAGCATTATAAACCTTGTGGTTGTAACTACTATACTGCTAATCTTCGACGTGCCCTATGCGCTGCTGCTGGGCATGATGGCGGGTGTATTCAACTTCATCCCATATCTGGGCTCATTAATAGCGGTGATAGCCATAGCTCTCATAACCGTTATAACAGGGGGATTCGCCCAAGCAGTTCAAGTCCTCATACCGCTGTTTATTTTCCAGCAGCTCGACGGCAACTATATCGAGCCGAGGATTATGAAGTCTTCCTTAAAAATCAGCCCGATTCTGGTAATAATTTCTGTCTTGCTTGGGGGGGCATATTTTGGGGTCCTTGGAATGTTCATGGCAGTGCCGATAGCTGTAATAATCAAGCAAATCCTGCTGGAGTACATCAGTAATGCAGAAAGCCCCGAAGCGCTAAATGAAAATCTCGACGATCCGGATTAAATTATTTAGGAGGAAAACCAATGCTATACAACCCATTTGACCCCCTTTTTCTTGTGCTGGTGCTTCCTGCAATGCTGTTTTCAATGTGGGCGCAGCACAGGGTGACGAGCAGCTTCAAGAAATACTCTCAGCAGCCAACCACAAAGAGACTGACAGGTGCTCAAGCGGCGCAAGCAGTTTTACAAAACGCTGGCGTGACAGGTGTTGCCATCGAAAAAGTGCCGGGCAGCCTTACCGACCATTTTGACCCGCGCACAAATGTAATCCGCCTGTCCGAAAGCGTACACGGCTCTACGTCCGTAGCGGCAGTTGGTGTCGCAGCGCATGAGGCAGGGCATGCGATACAATACGCCAATAGCTATGCCCCTATGAAGGTGCGGGCGGCTATAATCCCAGTCACCAGCATAGGCTCAAAGCTATCCATGCCCTTGGTTTTAATCGGGCTTATAATGAGCATGCCCGGGCTAATCAATATTGGGATAATCCTCTTCGGCGCAGTCGTCCTGTTCCAGCTCGTGACCTTACCCGTTGAGTTTAACGCCTCAAGCCGCGCAATGAAAATCCTCGACAGCTCTGCAATGCTTACAAGGGAAGAAGTCCCTGCGTCAAGAAAAGTGCTATCGGCTGCGGCGCTCACATACGTAGGGGCGCTTGCTGTGTCGCTAGCACAGCTGATTCGTTTGATAGCCCTGTCGCGCAGCCGCCGCTAAACCGAAAGACGGCTCTAGACCCTTTGGAGGAAGGCGCCAATGATTAGAATACTAATTGTGGAAG
>WQSH01000035.1 GCA_009787995.1 Oscillospiraceae bacterium | reverse complement strand
TTTTCGCGTATGTAGGGCGACAAGACCCGTTCTAGCGGAAAAAGCGTAGTAAATTGACCATTTCGGGCGGTTGGCAAGCGACGTGTGAAGAACGAGAAATCAGCTGAATAAGGCAATTTCCAAAAAAATATGCTTGAAATGTGCGAGGGTATGTATTATACTCGTCATGTGTAAAACGCATGTGGTTGTGCGCCGGTGTGATGGAATGGTAGACGTGCTTGACTCAAAATCAAGTGTCCTCTGGACGTGTCGGTTCAAGTCCGACCACCGGTACCAAATGTAAGAGCCTTGTATTTGCAGGGCTTTTATGCGTTTTAAATAAGTTGCTCCTGCTACTCTAGCCCAAGGATCTGCTTGACCTCATCCTGCCGTGCAATTGGGCGACCGACTTCCTTTGCTATATCATGCACTTCCTTGAGAAGCTCGATGTTGGTTGGTTTGCGGTCGGGGTCGAAATGCAGCTCCAGCCCCGTTTTTACGTGCCCGCCCAACTCTATGGCGCGTTTGATGAGCGGGCGGGTATCCAAATCGCCCTCGCCCCAGATGGATATAAACCACGGCAGCTCGCACCCTTCCATCATGTTGAGATAGAAATACAGGTTTTCGACGGATGGGGGAATGCCGCAGGTGTTTATCGGCTGCATTGCGGATGTGCCATAGTCGCCTTGAAAATAAAGGTCTATCGAGGAGCCCTTTGTGTTGCGCCCCATTTTTATGTACTGCAGAGCCGTGCGCAGATACCCCGATTCATAGACGCCCCAAATCATTCCTATGTCGTTTTCGATGCACGCCTGAACCTGCAAGTTGATTTTGTCGAAAGGGACGGAATAGGTGACACCTATGAAATTCCCTTTGTCGTCAACGGCAAAGGGCAGGTTAGCCGAGCCGCAGTCGAGGACGCAAAGGCGCATCCCCTCCCGTTGCGCCAAGAGCACGATATGCTCGACGCCAGAGAGTTCGCCGCTTTCGGGCGTGAGCCCTGCCGCTGTGCTGTACCAGAACATATCGGGGCACTTATCCAAGGCCGGGCGCATAGCCTTCATATAATCCTCATAGGCGACCTCTCCTGAAAGCATTATGTTGGAATTGTGGACATGAATTGCGCAGGCTCCTGCTTCCCAGCATTTTACCGCCTCCGCTGCTATTTCGTCATAGCCCACAGGGATATTGGGATTGTGGTGCTTTGCCCTGAGCCCATTGATGTGGGACTCAATAATGACTGGAGAATCCCAGCCGGGTTTCGTCTCGGAAAATTTTTTGTAGTAATCTACCATTGCTGCTCTCCCTGTTTAGTAATTTCGTAACGGCCACTGAAATAGTAACATTATATAGTCGTATGGAAGGTTTCGCAAGGGAAATTTTGTTGACAAGCTATACCATATCTTGTATCATGCTAAGTATAGTAAATTTTATAAGAATTCCACAAAGAATTTATAATCTTGAATTAACAAACTGTTAACATTCTATAGTGGAAGGACATGTTAAAGTTTATTACTAACTACGTTTAAGGTAACTGTTTAGGGGGGTGTAGTACGGACTCCTAAGCGATTATTTGTAAACGATTAAAAGCAAAAATGGAGGGATGTTTCGTGTATACACCAGAATCCACGCAAGCGGCGGCGTATCAGTTAGTCAATTCTGTGACCTCGCCAATGGATCAATTCAAATGTTCGGTATGTTCAAGCGTGTTCGCAAACTACGACAGTCTGCGGAGGCACTATGATACCGAACATCCGCATGATGTGGCCCCTGTCGTTGTGGCTCTGCACCTCAATGGCAAGCACTGCGAAATCGTAGTCAATCCACATTGGACGTTCCAGCGCGCACTGCAGTATAAGTTTGGGCTCACCGGAGCAAAGCACATGTGCGACAAAGGCGTTTGTGGCTCATGCACAGTAATCATCGACGGACGTTCCGTACTCTCCTGCACAACCCTCGCTGTAGAAGTCGCCGGCAAGACTGTCCAGACAGTGGAAGGTATTGCGGCAGACCCCAAATGGAAGCCTCTTATTGACGCATACTGCAAGTGGGATGCAATGCAGTGCGGATACTGCACGCCAGGGTTTATGGTGGCGGCAAAAAACCTGCTTGACAAAAACCCCGACCCGACCGAGCAAGAATGCCGCGAAGCCCTTGCAGGCAACATCTGCATTTGCGGCACATATCCCCGCCATGCTCAAGCCATTCTTGAGGCGGCTAAGGAAATCTACAAAGGGGGGAACGCATAATGGCAGATCTCGTTGGTATTAATGGTCAAAGAGAGAATTTTAAAGTAGTTGGCAAGCATAACCTGCCCGGCAAGGTCTCTTACGCACTTGCTTCCGGTGTCGCCAAATTCGGCGTCGACTACGCCCTTCCTGGGATGCTTCATGCGAAATTCCTGAGAAGCCCATATGCAAACGCCCGCGTGCTCAGCGTAGATGCGTCAAAAGCGAAAGCCCTTCCGGGCGTTGTTGACATAGTAATGTGGGACGACCCCGACATGATAGCGCTCAAGCCGCCCGGGCCCTTCGGCCCTACCCGCCCATGGCTGGATAATTATGCAGACCAGGAGGGCATAGAGGTTGCGGTTATCGTAGTTGCGGAAGACGAGGATATTTGCGAAGAGGCCTTGCGCCTCCTTGATGTTGAGTGGGAGGTTTATCCGCATGTCGTTGATATACTCAAGGGCAAAGAAATAGATGCGCCCTTGGCAAGACCCACAGACCCGCTCTTCCACGGCAAGGACATGTTCGCTCGTCTGGTTGACGAACCCAAGAGGGGAAATGTATCCAGAGCTATCACGGTTCAGGGCGATGTTGACAAGGCAATGGAAGAAGCAGAGCATGTTCTTGAATACAAGCTCGTCCTTCCGACGTTTGCATCGCATGTCCCCAACCCGCCCGCTTCTGTGGCACAGTGGTTCGACGACCCCTATACCGGGCCTAATAACCTCCACATTGAGGGTGCGGTACAAAGGAGAGACAGCGTCGGCAGGATGTATGGTGTGCCGGATCACAAAACATTCCAGTACGGCATATTCCAAGGCGGAAAATACTGTGACTGGGGCATGCGCCGTTCACAGGAAATCACGCCCCTGCTTGCACGCCGCACCGGACGCCCTGTCCGCTGCTCCGAGAAGCGCGAGGAGGCCTTTGACTTCCTTATGAATCAGCGCTACATCTACATGAAGATAGGATTCGACAAGGATGGACTCATTTCGGCGATTGACGATTACTCCATAGCCGATGGCGGCATAGATGGGAATGCCAGTTTTGGTACGGCAAACGACCAAGGCTATGGTCCGTATTACACCATGAAATGCCTCAATATCAGGCAAAACATGGATATCGTAGATTCAAACCGCGGCAAGATGCGCCTGAGCGGCCAGCACTGCCCATTTAACTGGGACTCCGGCACGATGGCGATATACCTTGTCGCTGAGAAGCTGGGCAAAGACCCCATCGACATTGCCAAGCTGAACCTGCACGGGCCGGATTCTCAAGAAGACATGAGACCCGTCCGCAGCTTTGATGAGTGCCTTGATGAAGGCAGGAAGCTCATGAACTGGAGTTGGCACGCATCAGGGACAAAGAAGCTGCCTGATGGCCGCTACCATGGTGCGGCGTTCCGCTATCAGATTTGTCCGCGCCACGCATTCTCGGGCTACAACTGTAAGCTGGAGTTCCGCAATGGACAGATTGTCCTGCCGACACAGGGGCCGGTTACAGGCATATTCGCTGTTGAGTGCAATGCGATGGTCGTAGCTGAAGAGCTCGGCGTCGGGTATGACGATGTTGTCGTGGAATTCAACTTCAGGGAACGCTTCACGCCTGTTGGCGGCGGATCTGATGGAAGCACGGCCTCTGCATGGGCGATGAAGGAATGTGCAAACATCCTCAAAAAGCAAATCCTCGAAGCTACAATAGAAGGTGCGAACAACCCACCTCCGCCCAGCTTCTTTGGCCCGCCTCCGCCGGCAAATCCCTTCAAAGGGTTCAAGGTCGAAGACCTCGATATCGTGGATAAAATGATTGTCGCCAAAGACGATCCGTCAAAGTCGCTCCCATTGGCTATGGCGACAATGGATCATCTCGTTGCAACGTACTCCGGAAGGCCGCCTGCGGCTATCTGGAGCCTCGGGATGGGCAAGATGCTCGACACAATGAACACTGCATATTGCGAAGTGGCTGTCGATCCCGAAACCGGAGAGGTCGAGGTGCTCCGATTTGGCGTTGTGGCAGACCCGGGTTTGGTTTTGCGCCCCACATCGCTGGAGAGCCAGATTGACCAGGTTATGTTCTTTAGCCAAGGGTGCCAGCTTCTCGAAGAATATGTTTATGACGAGCGCACCGGCGTCCGCCTCAACAACAACATGATAGACTACAAAAAGCCAGGTATGCTTGATGTGGCCCATGTTGACAGAAAGTTCGTGGAAACACGTGATGGCAACGCAGCTTATGGCGCATCCGGAGTCAGCCACTCGATGGCAAATACCCACATGGTGGTCATTGCGATACACAACGCAATTGGCGTCTGGGTCGACCCGCCCGCAACTCCTGATAAAATACTCAAAGCCTTGGGCAAAGCGTAAGGGGGATAATATTAATGAAGTCATTTCAACACAAAAATGTAAGGACGGTCGATGAAGCGGCAGTTGCGCTTGGCGGCGACCCGCGTTCGCGCGTCATAGGCGGCGGTACGGACCTGATGGGCACGCTCAAGGACAATCTGCTTCCGATGCACCCATCCAAGCTCATAAACCTAAAGTCCATCGATGGGCTGGACTACATAAAGGAAGATGGCGGCACGCTAAAAATCGGTGCAGTGACAAGGCTGGCCGATATAGCCGCAAATCCGCTGATTGTCGATAAATGGAAGGCTCTATCGCAGGCGGCAGGTGCAGTTGCATCGCCGAACCTGCGCAACATGGGCACGATAGGCGGCAACATCTCTCAGCTTCCGCGCTGCTGGTATTTCCGCAAGGCGGGTAACCTTTTCAATTGCTCGCGCAAGGGAGGCGACGAGTGCTTTGCGATACTGGGCGACAACCGCTATCACTCCGCATTCGGCGGCTCGCGCTGCAAAGAGTCCCCCTGCACGTCCAACTGCCCGGCAGGCACCGACATTCCGTCGTACATGCAGGAAATCCGCGCAGGCAATTGGGAGAAGGCAGCTGAGATCATCATGAAGGTAAACCCGATGCCATTTGTGACATCGCGCGTTTGTGCGCATTTCTGCCAAAATGGATGCAACCGCTGCAATACGGACGAGAACGTTTTCGTTGGCGGCGTGGAGCGTGCGCTGGGCGATTTCATACTCGAAAACGGCAAGAAGTTCTACGTGGCTCCTAAGAAAAAGACAGGTAAGTCCATTGCAGTTCTAGGATCTGGGCCATCAGGCCTCAGCGCAGCGTACTTCCTCCGCAAGGAAGGCAATGAAGTTACCGTCTATGAAGAGAAGGACGAAATTGGCGGCATGCTTATGTATGCTATTCCTGCTTACAGGCTGCCTAAGGACATCGTACGCAAGATTAAAGGGCTGCTCGAGGGGATGGGCGTCAAGTTTAAGACTGGCGTCAAAGTCGGCAAGGACATCTCCCCAGAGGAAATTGAAAAGAAGTATGACAGCGTTTGCGTTTCGACAGGTGCGTGGAAGCGCCCCGTAGTCGGCGTTGCAGGCGAGGATTTGACCGTATTCGGGCTTGACTTCCTTGTTGAAATCAACAAGTGGATGGACGGCAAGGTCGGTGAAGAGGTCCTGGTAGTCGGCGGCGGAAACGTTGCAATGGACGTCGCAATTACGGCAAAGCGCTTGGGCGCAAAAAAAGTTACGCTCGCATGTCTTGAGCCGCGCGAGCGTATGCCGGCCAGCTCCGAAGAGGTAGCCCGCGCCGAGGAAGAGGGCATAGTCGTCCTACCATCATGGGGCGTTTCAAAAGTTCTCGAATCTGGCGGCAAAGTGAGCGGCATGGAGCTGCGCCGCTGCGTCACCCCTTGGGATGCGTCTGGAGCTTTCAACCCGCAGTATGACGACAATGAGAAGCTGACTGTAAATGCTCATAATATCCTAATGGCAGTCGGGCAACAGGCTGATTTATCATTCCTGGGAGAGAAATTCACGATTCAGTTGAGCGCACGCGGCACAATTGATGTTGACGTGCAATCCCAGATGACGGCGCACAAGGGCGTTTTCGCATCCGGCGAAGCTACGACCGGCCCCGCTACAGTTATTGGCGCAATCACGAATGGCCGCAAGGCTTCGGGCGGTATTGCAAAGTACCTCAATGTTGCGACGGAAGATTGCGAAGCGGACTGCTGTAAGCCTTTGAGCCAAGATAGGGAAGGCATTCTTAGCAAGGAGTCGTTCAAGCTTCGTGAGCTCGAAGTAACCAAGCGTTGCCTTGATGTGGAGGATTCGCAGTCTCCGACTCAGGAAGAGGCAGCTGCGGAGGCGCGCAGGTGCTTAAATTGCGCTTGCTATGCAGTAAATCCATCTGACCTGGCTCCTGCGTTAATCGCCCTAGACGCAGAGGTCGTCACGAACAAGCGCACGATTCCCGCAGAGGGCTTCTTTGGCGTGAATCTGCTAAGCAACAATGTTCTTGAGCACGGCGAAATAGTGACGGAAATCAGAGTTCCGGCGCTGCCTGAAGGCGCAACGAGTGTCTTCAAGAAAATGGCGTTGCGCAAGTCAATAGACTTTCCGCTTGTCAACTGTGCAATAGTGACGGGCGCAGAGCCGAGGGTTTGCTTGGGCGCTGTGGCTACAAAGCCTGTCAGGGCAGTAAAGGCAGAGGATGTTTTACGCGGCAAGAAGGTGGACGAGGCCTTGGCAGAGTCTGCTGGAAATGCGGCTGTCGAGGATGCGGTTCCGTTTGAGGCGACAAAGTACAAGCTTCAAATTGCAAAAACCATCGTTAAACGCACCTTGCTGGAGGCTTCTAACTAGTTAAGGCGCCGGCAAGAGAAATAAAAATGGCGGGAGCGAGGATTAATCGCTTCCGCCGTGTTTTGTGTTTTTTGCATTTATATGATATACTGGGATGCGGCTGCTCGGCGAATGCCGCAGACAAGGTATGATTGGGGGAATCTTAAGTGAAGCAACTATGTGATGAGGCTATAGGGCTGCTTGAATCAGGGGAGAGTTTTGTTCAAGCTACGATACTGACAAGCAGCGGCTCGGTGCCCAGGGGGGCTGGCGCCTGTATGTTATGCCTCAGTGACGGAAGTATCAAGGGCACTGTAGGCGGGGGAGCACTAGAGGCAGGAATTATAAAGGCTGCGCCGGCCATTTTTGAGAGCAGGCGGGCTAGGGTTATAGACATGGTGCTTGATGGCAATGATGCCGTAGCGACAGGCATGATTTGCGGGGGAAGCGCCACAGTTCTTATGGATTACATCGATTGCGAAAACAAAACAAATTTGGAGTTTTTTGAAGCCTTGCTGTCCGCCTTGAAAGCGGGAGTCAAGGCCAATATAGTCACAGTGCCGCCGCCTGATGGCGTGGCGGGCATGCGCAGCCAGTGCTTACTGCCCGGAGGCGGGGCGCCTATTGCGGGGAAAGGCATTGATGCGGATGTGCTAAAAGCCTTGGGTAGCGGCGGCTATGATGTTTTTACAAAAACCGAAAACCATAGAGTGTACATGCACCGTGTGGGTTCTGAGGGTACCGCATATATTTTTGGGGCGGGGCATTGCGGCGAAAAGCTTGCACCCGTGCTGAGTAGCGTTGGATTTAGGGTTGTAGTAATTGACGACCGAGACGAGTTTGCAAATGAATCTCGCTTTCCCGGCGCAGACGAAATCATGGTTCCGGAGTCCATAGACAGGGCTTTCGGGCAGATACAGTGGGGGGAGGACAGCTACATCGTTATCGTAACAAGGGGCCATATGCAAGATGAGATTGCACTGAGGGGTGCCCTGAAGACTAACGCTGGGTATGTCGGCATGATTGGCAGCAATAAAAAGCGAGAGAGCATATATCAGCGGCTGCTCTCGGATGGGTATGTGCAGACTGACCTGGACAGGGTGTTTAGCCCTGTCGGGATAGAAATCGGGGCAGACACGCCGGAGGAAATTGCGGTTAGCATAGCGGCTGAGATGATTAACGTCCGGTTCAAGAAGCGTGCAAGGGCAGTGCAATAGATGACGGCGCAGAGATTATGAGCAGGCGCTCTTAGCGCTCCCCACAGCCGGATTCTATGAAGGTGGCCAGTGCATCAACCGCCTCGACCTCGTCAGGCCCCTCCGCTGAAATCTCGACTTCAGTGCCGCAGGATATTGCAAGGGTCAGCAGTATGACAATCGATTTGGCATTTGGGGCTTCTCTGCCTGTGCGCAGATTTTTGAGGGCTATTTGTGACCTATAGTTCTTAGCCTTAGCCACAAACAATGATGCTGGGCGGGCATGAAGCCCGGTAGCGTTGATTAGTTTCACTGTTTTTGTATACATGAGCCTTTTCTCCTTTTGACTTATAAGAATACAGCTTCTGGATGCAACTTCTTATGAAACGCTCGGATAAGGGCCTTGACCTCATCTTCGGTGCTTGCCGCAAGGGCATTTTGCGCAAGTCCTGCCGCTTGAGCGTACTCGATTTGCGTTATGACTTGCCGAACTGCGGCGAACGAGGAGCTATTCATGCTTAGCTTGCGCAGGCCTAGCCCAACTAAGAGCGCTGTTGCGTCGGGGTTGCCTCCAAGTTCCCCGCAAATTGACAATGGCTTTTGAGCGCTGCCGAAGGCAGTGACTATATGCGACAAGCAGTGAATCAGCAGGGGGGAAAATTCTTGATAATATCGCTCGACCCGGGGGTTCATACGGTCAACGGCGAATAGGTACTGGGTCAAGTCGTTCGTGCCTATGCTTGCAAAATCAACTTCAGCTGCAAATTTATCGGCGCAGGCCGCTACGGAGGGAATTTCAATCATTATCCCAACCTTCACATCGGGGGAGTAGGGGATGCCCGCTCGGCTCAGGTCGGCTTTTGCAGACTCCAAGGATGTTTTTGCTCGGCGAACATCCTCTATGCTACCGACCATTGGGAACATTATATGCAAAACGCCGTGGATGGACGCGCGCAAGGCCGCTCGAAGCTGCGCCTTGAAAACATCCTCATATGCAAAGCAGAGCCGCAAGGCGCGATTGCCGAGAAATGGATTTTCCTCCTGCGGCAGCTGCCAGTAGTCCAGTTTTTTATCCCCGCCGATGTCTAAGGTGCGGAGGGTGACGGGGCGTTTGCCCGCTGCCTCCAGCACAGAGCGGTAGGCCTCGTACTGAGCCTGCTCCGTTGGCATTTGGCTTGATTCCATGTAGAGGAACTCCGTCCTGAAAAGCCCGATAAAATCCGCAAATTCTGAAAACTCAGGTAGTTTGGCAGAGCCGATGTTCATGCCGATGTCAATCTTAATGCCATCCTTGGTGATTGCCTCGGTACTGACAAACTTCTGCGTGCGTGCGCTGACTTCCAAAAAATCATCGAGTTTTTTCACGTATTCCATGCACAGATCTGGCGTGGGACTAATAATGAGCGCCCCGGCAAGGGCGTCTATGACCGCCTGGGCACCCCCTGCGGCTTCCTGCATGAGAGATGGAATGCCGACTATGGCGGGGATGCCGTAGCTTTTTGCTATGATAGCCGTATGCGACGTGGCTCCGCCCAATTCTGTGGCAATGCCGACGACATGGGTTCTGTCAATGGTGGCAGTGTCAGATGGGAACAAATCCTCCGCAACGACAATTGTAGGCTCGGAAAAGTGGGATAAGCTCTGTTCCCTTACTCCATGCAGATTGCGGATCAAGCGGCTCCGTACGTCTGTTAAATCCATGACCCTCTCTCTGATTAAAGAATCTTCCGATTGCCCCAGAATGTCAATATAGCCGGAAAGCACCGAAAAAACGGCAAAATCCGCGTGCATGTTTTCTGAATGTATGCCGGCCAGGATTTCTCCGTCGATGACTTCGTCGGTTATAATGTCCTGATGGGCTTTGAAAATATCAGCTTTTCCCGAATTTTCGCGCATCATTTTATCAAACAAATCCCTAAGTTCGCCCAGTGCCGACTCCTTGGAATTTTGATAGGACTCAGCTTGCCATGCCGCCTCGTCAGGGCGGCAATATCTTTCTTCAACAGTTGGCTTAAAAGGGCTGTAGCGATAGACTTGGCCAATGGCGATGCCCTGAGATACGGCAATGCCTTTCAGTATGTTCATACAATACCTCTCCTATGCAAATTGCCAGAGGATAATGCTCCAAGCTACTAGGAGCACACCTAAGGTGCGGGTGATGGCCGTTGTGGGGCGGATGCCGTGAGTGCGGAAGGTGGCAAAATTTGCGATAGGGTATGGGAAGAGCGCCAGCGCCAAGCCGGCCAAGAATTGGGCGCAATAAGCAAAAACCATGCCCCGGCCAAGGGCGGCGGCCAGAACCAATGCTGCCGCAATAAACAATGCGGCAAACAAAATGCGCTTGTATCGTCTGTCCTTAGCAACGTAGCGTTTGGTCATAGCCTTGCAGCCCTCGCCGCAAGTTTCAAATTCGCTTACATGGGCTTTGACCATAACCGCCTCAGCCTCATCCATCTTTTTTCCGCAATATACGCATTTTATCATTGGAAAACCATTGTCCTTTCAGGCGTACGGAAAGGGGCATCTGATATTGGAGGTCGCCCGTTGTATACTGCCCCTCGGCAGTATAGATACCCCTTTCCTTGATGGCGGGCCTAAGTTAGGGCGTTTTTTTCGATGAAGCTCACGATTGTTTCTCTGTTTCTTCTAAAGAGGGTGTGCATGACGAAGTAGAGTGCAATCACGGCGACGATTACGACCGGGCCGCCGAGCCAGAAAGCGTAAAAGACTCCGGCGATGAAGGGGTGCGCCATGATGCCGAAGCTGATGATGTACATGCCGACTACGGGGATTTCAAATCCGGCCTCAAGTGCGACCTGCGTAAATGCGGGAGCCAGCTGAGAGGCGATGATAAGTCCAAATGAAAACCATATGGCGCCTTTGATCAGGCTTTTTACGATGTTGCCGTTTGAAACTGCAATGAACACGGACACCATGTATGGGAGAGCAACCAAGTCAGCCATAGGCAGAGTCCTGTTACCTGGCAGGATAAAGGACAATCCAAGCATTATGGGAATGAGCAAAATGCCCGTTATGAGGGTGTTTGGTTCGCCATAGGCAGCCGCATCATTGATAGACAGATACCATATGCGTCCCTCGCTTTGCTTGGAATTGTTGGCTAATTTTGCTTTGTACGCTTCCGGCAGGGGCTGGAAGGCGGAGGCGAAGATGCCGGCGACCTTCGGAAAAACTGCCATGACAGCCGCCGTCGAAATTGCCGCAGTGGTGACGATGCCCCAAGTGGCAAGCTGGTTGAGGGAGTCATAGTAGCCTATGATGGCGATTAGAGCGCCGATGAACAAGCCAATAAACATTGGTTCGCCCATAACGCCGAATTTTTTCTGCAATGTCTGCGCATCCAGTTTTATCCTATTCAGGCGCAGTTTGTTTAAGACGACATTCATAATGACCGCAAAAGGTAAAGCCTCAAGGTGGTGCGGTGCGGTCATGCAGCAGTTTGGATATTGATAATATGTAGACCAGCGGTTGGCCATAGCCTCGCTAAAAAGCAGTATGAAGAGGTTTTGAATAACCATTAGCAATAGTGCAAGCCATAGATTGCCGGTTAGCAAGAAGAGCATGGACCCCCAAACCATGAAGGAATAGTTGTTCCACAAATCGCTCGGCATAAATACATTTGTCCATTTTAGGAAGAACAGGATGATCTGGATGGCTATCGCAATGCCAAAGAAAGCGATGCCGATTGTGGTGGAATATGCGATGACCGCAGTGGCCTGCCAGCCGGTGTCGAGGACGGGCAGGTTGATGCCTGCATTTTCAACCATTTGCGTCACCACGGGAGCGATTACGCCCATGTAGCTGCCAATGACTAAGTTGAAGCCGGTCAGGCCAACGGCGCAGAGCAGAGCAGAGTTGATTGACTTCCTTGTGCTTACCCCCATGAATTTTGCTACGATAAAAATCATGACAGGAACAAAAAATGCAGCTCCAAATGTTCCAAATACATCACTGACCAATTCAAAAAACCTATCCATGCTATAATCTCCTTTTTGCATTTGCCGGCGCTAAGAGCCCAATATACGCACACACTCGTCAATGACGTCGCTTTCGCCAAGCCCCGTAAGCAGAGCCACCGCATTTACCTTAGGGATGCTTAACTCTTGGTAGACAGGGCTGACGCAGGCAACGAGCGAAAAGCCGCCTGCTGCAAGCTCTGAATCAACAGTGCTGGGCATAGCCTCGACTGTTGAAACCGCAAAGCCCCGCTCGCCCAGCTTTTCCTTAAGTTTTTCCGCAACCATTGACGAACTTACCGTGCCTGATCCACAGACACACAGGATTTTGACTTGTTTGTTCACGATAATTTACCTCCTCGTAGGTTTCCTGTTAACTTAGGGAATTGTCTGGAAATAAAGTGGACAAAATTGCCGCAGGATTTTTGTCGTCAGGTGGTGCGGAAAACCGCAGTAATGCTATATGCCTTTCAAGGTTTTTGGCGGCAAAAAGACAAGGCAAGATGTCCAGTTTATTTTCAGGCGATTCCTAGGTGGGTTACTGCCACTTGGTGCAATTCTTCTTTGCTGCCAGCTTGCTTAAAGGCGATTGGGATGTCTGAGCTTGAAAACACCGTGAGAATTTTTTGCAAGCTGTCAAGCTGCGCTTGCGGGTCAAGCACGGCCATCATAAAAATCAGCTCCGCCTCGACTTCGACTTCTGGCATTCCCATATGCATGAAGGTTATTGGGCTTGCAAGTTGCGCAATGCACACGCCGGCCTTTTCCACATGCTCGCTGGCGGCGTGCGGCATGGCGATGCCAATGTTTTGCAACTGTAGGCCCGTGGGGGATTCAATTTCGCGAGCTAGGGCGGCGCCGGTGTAGGAGTCTTTTACGAAGCCGCGCTCATTCATGAGTTTGCCAATTTGGCGGATGACATCTTCAGCATTTTCAGCTTGTAGATTGACAACTATTAGTTCTTCATATACAATTTGCATCATCATTTCTCCCTTGGAGGATTACGGTTATGGGTATGAAAGAGGAGATTCTTATCCGCGTCGCTGAACTTTACTACATTCAAGGTCTAAATCAAAACGATATTTCAAAGATGATGAACATCTCGCGCCCGCAGATTTCAAGGATACTGGAGGAAGCCCGCGAAACCGGCATCGTTGAAATCAAAGTGCATAGCCCGATTCGCAAGGACCACACGCTTTCTCACGAGGTTCGGACTGCGTTCGGTTTAATTGAAGCCGTCGTAATCTCGGGCGACTATGCCTATGAAGAAAGCTTGAAGCGCTGCGGCGAGGCGGCCTGCCAGTTTGTCTACACCATTTTGGAAAACAATGCGACCATTGGCATCAGCTGGGGGCTGGCTGTTGAGTGCTTTGCAAATGCGCTGATGCCAAAGCCGTTTCACAACATCAATGTGCTGCAAATGGTGGGGTGCTTGGGGACGGGCAACCCCAGAATGGATGGGCTGGAGCTTGCGCTTCATATCTCACAGAAGCTAAACGGCTACTATTCCAACATTTACGCCCCATTGTATGTCGAAAACGAAACTGTCTGCGCATACCTGCTGGAGGAGCCGCAAATCAAGCGGACGATTGACCGCACCGCGCGCCTCGATATCATTGTGACCGGCATTGGCACATTGGACGCAAGCACCTCTCTGCTAAGAGCGGGTTATGTGGCGGAAGAGGATTTCAAAGCCTTGAGGAACGAAGGTGTTGTGGGACATTTACTCGGCCGTATGTTTGACAAAAATGGCAGGGAAGTGATTTCGAAAGAGCGGTTTCCCATCGCCGCACCCTTGAGCGCACTGCGCGCCGCACACTGGAGCGTCGGCATTGCCGCTGCGGCGCAAAAAGCAGAAGCAACTATATCAGCAGTCAAAGCAGGCTATATAAACACTCTCGTGATTGACCAAGCTCTTGCCGAAGAAATGCTAGGGTATCCCAGCCCTTAGCCGATGTTTATTAAATCTTCATTGCAGCAGATGACGGCTTTTGCCCCATCGCCTTTCATTGTGGCGTCAAACGCCTCTCGCCAGTTTACCAGGGGTACGACCTTTGTGACGATTCGCTCTGGCACGACATGAGCCTGTTCCAGCAGTGTGATTGACGTGCGCCACGATGAAGGCCTCTGGCTGCGTGAGCCGGTATAGGCAATTTCTTTGTGCAAAATCAAGTCGGTAGCGATGGTTTCCTTTTCGTTGGGAAACACTCCCATCTGTATGACCTTGCCCTTTTTCTTGACGATTTCCAGTGCCTTGTTCAGTGCGGGCACAGCGCCTGAGCACTCAAAGGCGGTATCCACGCCTATGCCACCTGTGTGTGCGGAGACAAAGGCGGATAAGTCTTCCTCGGTTTGGCAGATCGTTTTGTCAGCGCCGTTTTTTTTGGCGAGCGCAAGCCTCTGGGCGTCGGTCGATATGCCTGCAATGATGACATATGCGCCCTGTGATCTTGCGACCTGAGCAAGCAAAAGCCCTATTGCGCCGGCGCCGAAGATACAGACGGTTTCGCCTTTTTGGATGGATGCTTTTTCGATTCCGGCGTGAACGGCGCACGCCAAAGGCTCGGTCAAAGCGGCGGAGAGCAGGCTGACATTTGGCGGCAGGACATGTACACTTTCTTCCCGGCTCAGCAAAAACTGGGCCATGCTCCCATTTTCTTGAGTGCCCAAGCCTCTCCGCTTGGAGCAAATGTTGTAATCCTTCGATTTGCAGTATGGGCACACGCCGCAAGTTTCAAAGGTGGTCTCGCTTGTCACTCTGTCGCCAACTTTTATGTGCTTGACGCCAGGGCCGACTTCCGTGACGACTCCCGAAAACTCGTGCCCCAGGACAATCGGAATCAGCGTACTTGCATAAGTGCCTTTAAACGCATGCAAGTCCGTGCCGCAAACGCCTGAATAGGCGATTTTTATTTTCACTAAGTCCCGCTCTGCCGCGGGCTCGGGCACCTCGAGATATTCCATTTGATCATACCCTGCCCTTTGTTTGACAACCGCTTTCACAAAAGTGCCATCCTTTCTCCATGATAATGTCGAAGTGAACCGATGTGCAAAAAATAGAACAAATGTTACACAGGTTACCTTGCTTGCTTGACCCTTCTGATTTAAAGTATACGCCTAAAATGAGAAATGTCAACTATTATTTTGGTGTATTTAACTATAAATGTAATAAATTATCCGAATTCTTTTATGAATTTTGCGCACTCCTCTTGACAAATGTGCGTTATCGTGAAATAATTGTCACAAAAGGAGGCCTTATGTAATGAGCATTTATGAAACCAATGAAGTTCGAGTGGCCGCAAAAAACATACGAAAGACGATTTTGGGTCTGGCGATTAATCGGGGAGGAGCTTACCTGGGGCAAGCGTGCTCCTGCGCAGACATTCTTGCCGCATTATATTTGCGTGTTTTGAATTTCGGCCCCAGCCTGGGCGCTCCTCAAGCTATGCCGTTTCCCGGCGCCCCATCGCCCGCTAATATGGACTATCAAAAGGGCGCTGCCTATCATGGAGCGCCGGACAAGGACAGGGACAGGCTTTTTGTATCTCCAGCCCATTATGCCTCTGTCGTGTATTGCGCTTTAGCTGAGGCAGGGCGCATTTCCCATGAGGCTATTGAAAAGTTTAACGTCGATGGATGGAACATGGAGATGATTGGGGCGGAGCATTCGCCCGGTTTTGAGTGTACGGCCGGCTCCTTGGGGCAGACTGTCAGCATCGCCGCAGGCACGGCGCACGGCAGGAGGCTGAAGGGCGAAAGCGGCCGTGTGTTTGTGTTTTTGTCGGATGGAGAGCTGCAGTCAGGCCAAGCGTGGGAAGCCTTTCAGGCAGCCTCGTTTTATCGGCTGGAAAACCTCATCGCCTACGTCGATGTTAATGGGCTGCAGGTGGAAGGTTATACCAAGGACGTCATGGATATCTCCCCACTCGAAAAGCGGCTTGAGGCTTTCGGGTGGAAAGCCTTGGTGATAGATGGGCATAACGAGGCAGAAATCGTCCGTGCAGCCGAAACGTTGCATCCAGGGCAGCCGATGATTGTCCTTTGCCATACCTCGTCGGCTTGCGGGGTGCCGCTGCTTGAAAAACGTATGCCCTTTCTGCATTTCGTTGGGATTGGCAGTGAGGAAATCGAAGTGTTCAAGAAGTTTCATGCCGACATGTAGAGAGGAGCTTTTTCATCATGAATATTGAGTTGAACACCCATTCTAAAAATATAATCAATTGGGCTAAGGCGCATCCCGAAGCGGTTGTGCTATCAGCCGACCTCGGCAGTTCTTGTGAGATTAAGGAATTTAAAAACATATTCCCCGAACGGTATTTTTCATTGGGGATTGCAGAGCAGAACATGGTGAGCTGGGCCGCAGGGCTTGCAAAAGAAGGATTTCGGCCGTTTTTGCACACCTTTGGCGTGTTTTTGTACCGCCGAGTTCTGGATCAGCTGGAAATGTCTGTTGCTTACCCAAACCTGCCTGTCACCTTTGTAGGTTTCTTGCCCGGAATTATGACGCCTGGCGGCGTGTCACATCAGGCGATTAATGATGTTGCGACCCTGAGGGCAGTGCCAAATATGACGATTTTTGATATCGGAGACGCCACAGAAATCGAGGGTGTGCTCGGGCTTGCACATGAGGTAAATGGCCCGGTTTTTATACGAATGCTGCGCAAGGAGGTGCCCCGGCTCTTTCCGGCTGACAAGCCGATGGAGTTTAACAGAGCCCGCATTCTTTCAAGCGGCACTGATATTGCGCTGTTTTCCTCCAGCATCTGCACCGAAGAGGCCATGCGCGCAACTGCGGCGCTCAAACGCAAAGGGATTTCCATTCAGCACTTGCATATCTCCACAATCCGCCCATTTTCCGACCCGGCGGTGGTAGAGGCTTTGGAAAAAGTCAAATATGGCGCCGTCACGATTGAAAACCACCTGACCACCGGCGGGCTGGGCACGGCTGTAGCAGAGGTTATTGCCGAGCATGGATTGGGGACAAGGCTTACAAAGCTCGGCATACAAGATACCTATGCCCACGGCGCTTCGAAAATGCACCTGCTGCGAAAGTATGGGCTGGATGCGCTTACTTTGGCACGCACGATAGAAGCGCAGGTTGGTAAGACCTGCGGAATTGAAGAGCCCGATCTAGAAGAGCTGCGGGCGGAAGACTATACTGCTGTGTAGCGGCTAGAAGGAGGCAATTGCATGTTCTCATCAGAAAAACGCGCCATAATAAAGGCAGGAATCACTTTGGACCGCTATGGTTTGATTGCCCTGTCGGGCGGGAATGTTAGCTTGCGCACACAGAGCGGGGAGGTGCTGGTCACACCCTCCGGCATGGTTTACGAAGAAATGGCGGAAGACGACGTCGTTGTTATGAGCCTTGAGGGTGAGGTGATTTCAGGCGGGAGGAAGCCTTCTTCCGACACAGAGGGCATATTGTACATACTGCAAAAACGTCCGGATCTAAACGCTGTAATCCACACCCACCAGCCCTATGCCACCGCTATTAGCTTGTTGCAGGATGAGTTTGCTGTGAGCCTGACCACCCTTGCCAATGCCGCCGGAGGTAATGTCAAGGTTTCGCCCTATAGTTCGCCCGGCAGCGTGGATATGGGAATTGACACGGTGAACTACTTGGGAGAGAGTTTGGCTGTGATTTTAGCGCACCACGGTGTGAATGCCGTGGGGAAGAGCCTGAAGCAGGCATTGTACGCCGCTGTTTACCTGGAAGAGGCGGCAAGGTGTTACCTAGCCGCCTGCGCTGTCGGCCCGACCCGCAGCATGACAGATGCACAGGCTCGGCAAGCCATAGAGGTTTTCAAATTCTATGGCCAAGAAACCGCTGCCATTCCAAAGGAATTGCTGAAAAAAGTATAAGCCATCGTTGACATCAATTGCATGCATTACGCTACACTAGAATGCGCCCGCAACGCCTCGTTCCTTAAATGCAAAGCCCATGATGTTTTTCAAAGCGCATTCGATATATTCGCTATTGCCGTCATAGAAATAGGCGCAAAGGATTTCCCGTGTGCGCAGCATTTCTTTCAAGCCGCCTCGGGAAAGTTTGTTATCTGCGACGAGTTCGTCAATCAGGCATAGTACCCTGTCGCCATATGCTTGACTGTTTAGACGCACGGCACGCTGGGCTTCCACAGCGATATTGCCGACAGAAAGGCCATTCATCACGCCACCCACAAGCGAAAAACACGCTCAACAAGGGCACAAATTTCAGAATCCAAAATATCAGAAGACTTATTCTCAGTCGGGCGTATGTTAATCAGCGAGTTGTACTCCAGCATGTCTTTGTCAGGGTAGTAATTAAACCCCCACAAGTCTTTTTGTGCAGAGCCGTCGACTAGCAGTTCAGCTTCTAAATCTGCATGCCACTCGGCATCATACGCCAAAATCTCTCGGTGCAAATCCGCAACGAGCTTTACCATAAATTCTCCATAATCCTTGTGAGTGCAGTCAGAGAAATCTTTTTTCTCAATCGGCTTATGCAATATCATATAATTCGCTCCCTCTCAGATAGTGCAAAAACGCACGAAGCGCAATGGATTGTGGGGAGAGTCCCGCATTTGATTGTAGCACAAATTTCTCGAAGCAACAAGGTCTTTTGCGAAACTGTCCATTCGCATGAGTATATAGCGAATATCCCTGCTCCTACAAGGACTTCAACTCTACACTATTTATCTTTTCGATGCACAATGGCTTGAAAATTGCGCTGAAATCTGATACGATGGAGTTGCTGGAATCTCTAAATCAGTTTGTCACATCTACTTGAGTGTGTACGCCACACTAGATGCGCCCGCAGCGAGCTAGCGAGCCCGGGGCCAAGGGGTTCCCCTTGGCGCATCTTTTTGGGCACTTTTCTGCACGAACAGAAAAGTGCCCCGCCGGAGGTGTTGGAACAATCGTATGAATGCGCACGCATAACGTCGCGAGAGCTATATCGTGAGGATGGACGGCAATCGCAACGTCATACACAAAGGGAAAACAGTCCTGCTCAGCAAAGTTGCAAAAAAGTTACAGGGGTGATACTTTGAACACAATTACCAGCATTGGAGAAGTGCTTGTTTTTACTACTGCGCTGTATAATATGTGCAGGGGAATGAGAATAAGCAAAGTTCATTGGCTTGTTTATTCTCTGATCATTTTTGGTTTTAGCTGGTTAGCTGTCTTTGGTGTTGTTTCAGTTGCCCATATCTCGCGTGAAGCAGTTGTTATGGTTCAGATGGCAGCTAACCTACTCATGTTAACGTCATTGATATTGATGTGCTGCATACATTCGCCAGATCGTTACATCGGTGCAGCCCGTGGGATGTTGACGATGGCAATAGTACTTATCAGCAATCACCTTACTATCGCTATTCTGGCGTTGATTGGTTTCATTGGCTGGCAGGGATTTTTCCTTCAATACGAAATTTATATGATGATATTCTTCTTTGCGGTGTCGCTCATTGTGGGACTGTGTTTATCCCGTTATCTCGGCAAGGCAATCGAAAAGCGGATGAGTTCATTTGAAGAAGAAGAAAAAAAGGTGTTTTCCAAATATATTTTGGGTGGCGCAGTGGTTGTTTGGCTTTTGTTGTACTACTTTACCTTTATCAGTTGGGTAATACCAAACGAAGACGTGCGCGGCGGCATTTTTACGGTGATAATTGCATCATTTTTCGTTTTTTTACTGTTTGCAATTTCATCATTTGCCCAAGTTGTTAAAAATGCCATGCAAAAAAACCAAAACGAATTAAAGCACCATGAAAAACTGCTAAGCGGGCTAAATCGCGCTGCCGAAGCATTATTGTCGGCAGATGAAAGCAAGCGCATGGATGTTTTGGACGATGGTATGAACATTGTCGGCAATCTTTTGGTTGTCGGTCACATACAAATATGGTTAATAAGGGGAACAAACGATCAAGAGTGTTTTACTGTCGTCCATGATTGGAGCGTTAACACACAACCATGGGAGCAGAATTTTTCTATCCGATGTCATAATAACGAATCTTTTTTCAACGCACTTTTTTCCGACAACGGGCTGACTGGCCCCACTTCACAGCTCCCCCGTGAGTTGATGGAATACTGCGACGATTATGGCGCAGTGTCATACGCTATGTTGCCTATGTTTACTGAGGGGGAACGTGCCGGGTTTTTCATAGTGTACGACTTTGCAGATGCTCGCATTTTTACTTGCAATGAAATGAATGTGCTGGCATCGGCGGGGCTTATGTTTACCAGCGTTTTCAACCACAACGCCCAGCG
>WQSH01000034.1 GCA_009787995.1 Oscillospiraceae bacterium | reverse complement strand
ACAAAAATCGACATGATTGACGAAGAGTGGCTTGAACTGGTGCGCGACGACGTAAATGAATACATAAGCGAAGGCCCCTTCGCAGGCGCTCCGGTTGTAGAGCTCTCGGCGGTGACCGAGAAAGGCATCCCCGAACTCATCGAAACCATCGAAGAGCTATGCAAAGAAATCACCGAGCGCCCATCAGCCGGCCTAATGCGCCTCGCCATCGACAGGGTGTTTACAAAAGCAGGCTTCGGCACGGTCGTCACCGGCACCCTCTGGGGTGGCACAATAAGGCAAGGCGACACAATAGAGCTACTTCCCTCAAGGAAGCAAGCGCGCGTGCGCTCGCTCCAAGTGCATGGTGAAAAGCGCGAGGAAGCCTACGCAGGCGAAAGGGTCGCAATCAACCTGACAGGCATAGAAAAAGAGCATGTCGAACGAGGAAGTTGGCTGTCAGAACCGAGCGCAATAAGCGAGAGCAGGCGCATAGACATAAGGCTCACCTTGCTGAGCGAAGCGCCGGAAATCTCCCAACGAATCCGCATCCACGTCCACCACGGAACAGCGGAGGTGCTAGCAAGGGTCAAATTGCTTGACCGCAACATCTTGCTTCCCGGCGAAAGCTGCTATGCGCAGCTAGACTTGGAAGAACCGCTCTCCTCATTGCCGGGAGACAGGCTAATCCTCCGCTTTTACTCCCCTACGTTCACCATAGGAGGCGGCACAGTTCTAGACCCCAAAGCTGCCCGCCATAAAAATCGCCACATAGACGAAGGAATCAGTCGGCTAGAAGCGCTACACAGCAAAGATCCCAAGCAAGTACTCCTTGCCACAATGACAAAAGCCGGCCTCGCGTGGCACACAATAGACATAGCATCCTGTCTGCAAACAAACTCTGCGCCGGCTGAAAAGATCGCATCAGAGCTAACGGAATCCGGACACCTGCTGCAGCTTGCCGATGGGTATTTTTATCCCGCCAACTCGATGGACAGCCTAAAAGAAAAGCTGGAAGCATGGTTAAAAGAATACTCCGACAAATGGCCGATGAGGCTTGGTTCGCCAAAAAAAGAAGCCGCCCAGTACCTCCTTCCAAAAATGGAGCATAAGCAGCAGCGTTTAATATTCCAACATCTGGAAACACAAGATAATTTTGAGCAGGACGAAAAATCAATAAAGCTAAAAGGGTGGTCACCCAACCTAACGGACACTCAAGCAAAAACCATAGAAGCCATACAATCACTTTACGGCAAAACCCCCCTCGCCCCCCCCACTTGGGCAGAAATATCCGCAGAGCTGGGCATCCCGGCAAAAGAGCAAAGCGAATACCTGCTCTGGCTACAAAGCAACGGCAAACTAACCCGGGTATCAGACGACACGCACTACACTCCTGAAGCCCTGGAAGAGGCGGAAAGAATCTTGCGGTCAAAGGCACCGGAGGGGTACACCCTGGCTCAGGCAAGGGACTTACTGGGCATTAGCAGAAAGTACGCCCAAAAAATAAGCGAGCATTTCGACCAGACAAAACTAACGCACCGAGACGGCGAGAGGCGTTATTGGCGGCCATAAAAACAAACTTTTCTTTAACACAATTGCTTTTACCGGACTAATGATGTATACTCCAAACAGAAAACCCACGAATAGTTGACGAAGGATAAACCTATGAACACGGAATTCAAAAATAGATTCGCAGCAGCCCGCAAATCTGCAATTGGACTTGACTTCACCCACCTCAACGAAACACAGCGTGAAGCAGCCCTGACGACAAGCGGGCCGCTTTTATTGCTGGCAGGTGCAGGCAGCGGCAAAACCACCGTGCTGATAAACCGCATAGCAAACCTACTAAGGTACGGCTGCGGCTCCGACAGCAGCTACGTGCCGGAAAGCGCAACAGAAGAAGACCTGGCTCTATTGGAAGAATACATAAAAACGACCCCTCCATATAAAGACGGCACCCAATCCAGAATTCAAAACCTCTGCGCCGTAGACCCGGTTAAACCGTGGCGCATCATCGCCATAACATTTACAAACAAAGCCGCCGGGGAAATGAAAGAACGGCTGGAAAGAATGCTGGGCCCCGGAGCCGAAGACATATGGGCAAGCACATTCCACTCGGCATGCGTAAGAATATTGAGGCGCGACATTGAAAAATTAGGCTACGACCCCTCATTTGCCATCTATGATACAACCGACACCGCATCGCTTATGAAACGCATCATGAAAGAGTTGGATGTCGAGGAAAAGATATTGCCTCACAAAACGGTTTTGGGCTACATCAGCAGGGCAAAGGATGAAATGATTTCGGCAACGCAATTCTACGAAACCGCCGAGAACTCCGGCGACATCCGGCAAAAAATTATCAGCAGAGCCTACATGGAATACGAAAGTAGGATGAAAGCGTCAAATTCGCTTGATTTTGACGACCTAATCTTAATGACCGTCCGCCTGTTCCTTGAACACCCCGACGTCCTATCGTATTACCAGGACAGATTTAAATACGTGCTTGTAGACGAATATCAAGACACAAACAAGCTGCAATACATGCTTGCCTCCTCGCTGGCTGGCGGCTATGGCAACATCTGCGTAGTCGGCGACGATGATCAGAGCATATATAAATTCCGAGGCGCAACAATCGAAAACATCCTCAACTTTGAAAAGCACTTCAAAAACGCCCGAGTTATCCGCTTGGAGCAAAACTACCGCTCCACGGGCCTGATACTAAATGCGGCAAATGATGTTATCAGCAATAATACCGGACGCAAAGGCAAAAAACTTTGGACTCAGAGCGGGCCGGGCGAAATTCCGCTATTGCTTATCACCGAGGACGAGCGTGCAGAGGCGCAACTGGTGGCAGATAAAATAATGTCGAGCGCAGGCGATGGAAAAAACTTTCGCGAACATGCAGTGCTATACAGGATGAATGCCCAGTCCAACCAATTTGAAACCGCATTTAAACGCAGCGGAATCCCCTACCGTATTTTCGGCGGCACGGGGTTTTACGACCGTGCCGAGATAAAGGACATGCTGGCATATCTATGCGTGATACACAACCCAAACGACGATGTCCGCCTCCTGCGCATCATTAACAACCCGCCGCGCGGCATCGGCAATACGACTATTGGTCGGCTCGCAGAGCTCGCTGCAGAGCAGGGGCTGTCTATCTATGAAATGCTCAGGGAGTCCCGAAACAACGATAACCTAAAGAGTGCAGCAGGAAAACTGAACCTGTTTGCCGACATGATTGACGACCTGCGGGAAATTGCAAAAGCATCGCCGCTCGACGAACTATACGAAGCTCTGCTCAAATCGACAGGCTATGTAAAAATGCTCGAGCAAAAGAATCCTGATGAAAACATATCTAGAATAGAGAATGTCTTGGAGCTAAAGACAAATCTTATCAGCTTTGTTAAGGAAGATGGGGGGTCGTTGTTTGACTTCCTCAGCGAAACCGCACTTTTTTCGGAGCTCGACCGCGACGACCAAGACGCAGACCGCGTAATGATGATGACCATGCACAGCGCTAAAGGTCTCGAATTTGATACCGTCTTTGTAGCCGGCTTCGAGGAAGGCATATTTCCCGGCAGCCGGGCTATCGGCGACCCCGACGAAATGGAAGAGGAACGCAGGCTGTGTTATGTCGCAATGACTAGGGCTATGCGCAAACTGTATTTCTCAAGCGCACAGCGACGCATGCTGTTCGGTAAAACAAGCTCCTCAATGCCCTCCCGTTTCTCCCGGGAGATAAGCAGCGATAACATAGACATACATGAACCCGCAAGCAGGTTCGGCGGGTTCGGATTTAGCCAGGCGGGAGATTCAGGATTTGAAAAACCGTGGTCTGCACGCCCCAAACCGAGCTTCACCTTTACAGCCCAAAATTCCGAACGCCGAACGCCAAATCCAAAACCCAATACTCCGCCCACTCCCCCGCCTCATAAATCCGAATTCAAAAAGGGAGACGCTATCGACCACGAGGCCTTTGGCCGTGGAGTTATCAGAAAAAGCACCCAAGCGGGTGGCGATTCGCTCCTTGAAATAGAATTTGATGGCGTAGGCACAAAACGGATGCTGCTCAAATCCGCAGCGAGATACATGACGAAAGTAGATGCGTAATGAGCGGCAACAAAAAAATAAGAAACCTAGGTAGGCTTGCCCTTTTTTCAGCGGCATTATTATGGGGCGTTTCGTTTGTAATGATGAAAAACGTCCTGTACAACATCCCCCCGCTTTACATACTGGCCTTCCGCTTCATAGGCGCAACGCTGATACTGCTCCCCTTCTGCGCCAAAAAACTTAAAACAGTCGACAAATCCTATCTAAAGGGCGGCATTCTGATGGGGATTGCGCTGTTTCTTGCATATGCATTTCAAACGTATGGGCTGCGATACACGACACCGGGCAAAAATGCATTTTTGACCTCCATATACTGTGTCATCACGCCATTTCTTTACTGGGCGTATATAAAAAAACGCCCTGACAAATTTAACTGGGCAGCGGCATTGCTCTGCATTGCTGGTATTGCGCTGATAACCTTCTATGGCAGCCCGCGAATTGCACTTGGCGACGGACTGACCTTGATTTGCGGTTTTTTCTTTGCCCTGCATATCGTCGTTTCCGCCCGTTTCATCAAAGGGCGCGACCCCATGCTGCTGGCAATAGTTCAGTTTGCTGCAGTCTCTACCTTTACATTAATCGGTGCGCTTATATTCGAGTCCCCTCCGAGCACAGTAACGTCAGCAGATGTTTTAAGCGTTGTGTTCCTAACGGTCGTATGCACTGCAGGCTGCCTTCTCATGCAGGCGTTTGGGCAAAAATTCACCCCAGCATCGCAATCGGCAGTCATACTGACATTTGAGTCAGTATTTGGCGCCCTTGCCTCCGTCCTCTTGCTGCACGACGTCTTAACACCGCGCCTAACCCTTGGTTTTGCACTGACGTTTATAGCGGTCGTCATCAGTGAGACAAAATTGGGATTTTTATATAAAAACAAAGCGAAATAACCACCGTTATTAGGCAAATCTGCCTTATCAAAACCCTTGCAAACAAATCAACCATAGTGTAGAGTGTAATAAATGGATAGGGGGCGAAACCAATGCCTCATGGCGACAAAGGTCAAGGCAACGAGTTTGCAAAGGCGCTGGCCGTATTATCCCAGATTGGAATTTCGATTATCGCCTGTATCGGCGTGGGGATTTTTTTGGGCTGGCTGTTGGACAGCCTATTGGGCACCTCCCCATGGTTGTTGCTGGTTTTTACATTGCTCGGCATCGCCGCAGCTTTCAAGTCCATATTCGATTTCGCAAAGAAGATGAAATAACTCCTAAAGGAGCTGCTAAGTATACGATGAAATTATCCCGGACGGCAAAAAACATGGTGACTATGATTGGCCTTGTTGCTTTGGTTTTCATAGTCGGAGGAATTATATTTCACCGCTCTATACATGCTCTTTATTTTGCGATTGGTGTTATTCTGACATCATCGCTGAATGTTGGCAAGGTCTATATGCTCGAACGCACTGTCAGCAAAACCCTCGACATGGAGGACCCCAACAGCGGTAAGAACTACGTCAAGCTCCAATACCTCCTGCGGTATGCCATTACGGGGGTAGTTTTGCTGGGTGTGGGACTTGTGACTGTGTATGTCGACCCTCCTTTCGTTAATATTTGGGGGGCGGTTGCCGGAATTTTTACACTCCAGATTTCCGTAATAATAGTAAGGCATAGAGGGCTCGACGACGAGACGGGCGAAGCATAAAAATATTAAATCTTGTGATTTTTACCTTGACAAGTGCTCTTTGTTTTTGTATTATGGTGTTCGGCTCGTTTTTAGATTCAAAATGTTTAGGGTAGACGCTTAACTTTCTGGATATCCAATTTTCAGTTGCGCTAATCTCAATACCAGCGATTATGGGGGAATCAATTTACTTTGGATATTAACATCAATGTACATGGAATTTTAAATATTGGCGGCATTCAGGTCCTTATCACAGACACCATCGTGTCCACGTGGATTGTCATGGGCGTACTGATTGCTTTTGCCGTGATTGTCCGTATAAGGGTAAGCAAATGGAGCGAAGTCCCCACAGGTTTCCAGAACGTTGTCGAGGCGCTCGTTGAGCTGTTTGAAAACTATATCAAATCCACCGCTGGCGATAAACTCATGTTCCTTGGCAGTTGGTTTTTTACAGTGTTTATTTTCATCTTGTTCTCCAACATAGGAGGCGTGTTCCCAGGCTTCCGACCCCCCACTGCAGACTGGTCAATGACTGTGGCTCTCGCCATCGTGACTTTTGTTCTGATACAGGTGATGGGCGTAAAATACCGCAAGGGCGAGTACATCGCAAGCTTCTTTAAGCCAATGCCCCTATTTTTGCCAATAAACATCATTGGCGAATTGGCAAGACCCATTTCCATAAGTTTCCGTCTCTTCGGCAATATGCTCGCAGGGCTCATTATGATGTCGCTACTGTACTCTATGGCACCACTGGTAGCACGTTTTGTATTCCCTGCGTTTCTGCATGTGTATTTCGATATCTTTGCCGGGGTACTTCAAACGTATATTTTCGTTACCCTGAGCCTGTCATTCATTGCGGGCGCCGCAGAAGTTGCGGAAAAATAATATAGCGCAAAAATAATTTTAGATAGAAAAACAAAATTCAATGAATCGGAGGATTTACGCATGGAATTCTTGGCTAATGTCATAGTCGCAGGTCAATACGCAGCGGCAATGGCGGTATTCGCCGGCATCCTAACAACCATCGGACAGGGCAACATCGCCGGAAAGGCAATCGAGTCAATGGCTCGCCAGCCCGAAGCAAGAGGCTCAATAAACACCGCGATGATTATCAGCTTGGCAATGGCTGAAACAAACGGTATTTATGGGCTCGTCATCGCATTGCTCTTGCTGTTCGCCAATCCGCTTGTAACGCGTTTTGTCGAAATTGCGCAACAGCTGAATCTAGGTTAGTTCTCTGACTACGGTCAGAGAACCGGGACTCCGTATCCTATGGCGCCGAAAACCTAGTATCTCGTGCGCCTCTATCGGAAGAGGGTGATTTTATTGGACATTGGACTAATTGCCAGTCTGCAGTATGCGCCGCCGTTCGGCATGGACATGAGCACTGTTGTACAGGGCGTCGCAAACTTAATAAATGTGGCCTTACTTGCCGCTCTGTTGGCATTCCTGCTTTATAAACCCGTACGCAAGGTCTTGAACAAACGTACCGAGAAGATTCAGGGGCAACTGCAGCAAGCCGAACAAGAGATGGCAAGAGCCACGGAGCTGCGGCAGCAATACGAAAAAAAGATGGAGACAGTTGAGCAAGAGCGGGAAGACATTTTGGGCGAAGCTCGCAAGCAGGCGTCTGAAACAGGCAAGCGCCTTGTTTCCGAGGCTAAAGCAGAGGCTGATTCCGTCAGGGATCGCGCCACCCAAAACGTAGCAATGGAGTGGGAGCGCGCCGAAGCGAAAATGCGCACCGCAATAATTGACGTGTCTGCTGTCATGGCAGAAAAGTTCGTTACGCTCGCAATCAACAAGGAAACGCATGACAACTTGTTCAAAGAGGCTGTATCGGATTTGGAGGGAATGACATGGAGAGACTAAGCCTCCTCTATGCGTCTGCCGTGTTTGAGCTCGCCTTGGAACAAAATAAGGTTGATGAGTGCCTTGAGCAGGCTGCGGCTTTGAGGGATTCGCTTTCGGACGCCGAATGCTTGCGCGTTCTCGTCCACCCGCATATCCCTGCTCACGAGAAGCATGAGCTTTTTAAAAAAGCTTTCGCCGGGCGCATCCAGGATAGCTTGCTTGGTCTGCTGTTTTTAGCAACTGACAAAAACCGCGAAACCTATCTGTTGTCTGCGCTTTCTGAACTCATAGACTTAATCAAACGGCACAAAAAAATTGTCACGGCCGAAGTATCGTCTGCGGTTCCCATCGACGATGCCCAAGCCGAAGCTTTGGGGAATATGCTTTCAAAAAAGCTAAACAAATCTGTCGAGCTGTCTTTGAAAGTGGACTCAGCATTAATTGGCGGTCCATATATATTTGTGGATGGCCACTACATAGACTGGACAGTCAAAAAACGCTTGCGTGATTTGACCGTCTACATGAAAGAGGGGTGCAGCGCGTGACTCTCAGACCCGACGAAATAAGTTCGGTAATAAAACAACAAATCCAAGCCTACTCCACCAAGCTGGACGTTTCCGAGGCCGGTAGCGTTATACAGGTTGGTGACGGCATAGCACGGGTCTACGGTTTGGACAATGCAATGAGCGGTGAGCTCCTGGAGTTTTCCAGCGGTGTTAACGGTCTTGCGTTCAATCTTGACGAGGACAGCATTGGTGTCGTCCTCCTAGGCTCGGACTCCCTTGTAAAAGAGGGCGATATCGTAAAAAGAACAAAAAGGATTGCAGAGGTACCTGTCGGCGATGCATTGCTTGGGCGTGTGGTCAATTCGCTCGGCGAGCCAATTGACGGCAAAGGCCCTCTTGGCAATACCGCCACGCGCCAAGTTGAGCGCATTGCCCCCGGCGTCATAGAGCGCGGTGAGGTTAATCAGCCGCTGCAGACGGGCATCAAAGCCATAGACTCTATGATTCCAATTGGGCGTGGCCAGCGCGAGCTGATCATTGGTGACCGCCAGACGGGCAAAACTGCAATCTGCATCGACACAATCATCAACCAAAAGGGCGCAGGCGTGCTTTGTGTCTACGTTGCCATCGGCCAAAAGAATTCAACGGTAGCTAGGCTTGTCAGAGTACTTGAAGAAGCTGGCGCAATGGATTATACCACTATCGTTGTTGCAGCGGCGGGCGATTCGTCCCCAATGCAATACATCGCCCCCTATGCCGGGTGCGCAATGGGCGAGGAATGGATGGAAGCTGGAAAAGATGTCCTGCTAATATACGACGACTTATCCAAACATGCCGTAGCATACCGTGCACTCAGCCTTCTACTTCGGAGGCCACCTGGGCGTGAGGCTTATCCTGGCGATGTCTTCTACCTCCATTCGAGGCTCTTGGAGCGCGCCGCTAAGCTGAGCGAAGAGAGGGGCGGCGGTTCTTTGACTGCACTGCCCGTCATAGAGACGCAAGCGGGCGATATTTCCGCTTATATCCCAACTAACGTAATTTCTATTACCGATGGGCAGATATATCTGGAAACAGAGCTTTTCAACAACGGCGTCCGCCCTGCGATAAACCCGGGCTTTTCCGTATCTCGTGTTGGCGGTGCAGCTCAGATATCTGCGATGAAGAAGATTTCCGGCCCGTTGCGCATAGAGCTTGCACAGTACCGCGAGCTTGCGTCATTTGCGCAATTTGGCTCCGATCTCAGCAAGGACACCCTGGATCGCCTCAGGCACGGCGAGCGTATCGTTGAGATTCTAAAGCAGCCGCAGTACGAGCCGCTTCCGGTTGAGCAGCAAATCCTGTTGCTGTACATGTTGACCAACAAGTATTTTTCCACTGTAAATGTGGAACGTGTCCAGATGACAGCTCGCGAGTTCTTGGACTTCATAAACGAGCGTTACAACGACATAGCCATTGAAATCAGGGAAAAAGAAGATATTTCTGACGAACTTAGCAATAAGATTAAGACTGCTGCGGAAGAGTTTGTAAAAACGCTTTGATGCGGCAGACCGTTTGAACTAGAATCATAAAGGTAATTTGGGGGCGGCGCAATGTCTTCGATGAAAGCAATTAAAAAAAGGATTTCAAGTGTCAACAGCACGAAGAAAATCATGAAAGCCATGAATTTGGTTGCAGCTTCAAAGCTGCAGAAAGCCAAGACTAGGCTAGACCATATTCGTCCGATGTTTGACAATCTGACGCAAGTTATGGATGGCATCAAAAGGGGCCTCGGCCCTGAAGACGAAATTGCGTTCGCTCAAAGCCGCGAAGTAAAGAGCATTGCATACATAATCCTTTCCGGCGACCGAGGCCTTTGCGGCGGCTTCAACACTAACGTTTCAAAAGAAGCTCTGTCTTTCATTGAATCGAATAGTGATAAGCAGGAACAGATAATTGCTGTCGGCACTAAAGGCTGGGAGTATTTTAAGCGCAGAGACAAGAACATCATCCATAGGGTTTCAGGAGCATCGGAGGCCACTTCGTTTGCCGATGCGGAGATCTTGGGGAATCAAGTTGCGAAGATGTACGCTTCCGGTGAAGTTGACGAAGTATATATAGTATACACGCACTTTGAGACTATCTTAGCGCATGTGCCACATATAGTTAAGCTCCTGCCGATTAGCACCGAAGCCTCGGCAGAGCAGGACAGTAACCCAATCGTGATGGATTATGACCCCGATGCTAAGTCATTTATTGAACACGCTGTACCCATGTATCTAAATATTACCATCTATGGTGCAATGATAGAATCGGCAGTTTGCGAACTGGCCAGCCGCATGACAAGCATGGACTCCGCCACCCGCAACGCCACCGAAATCATTGACGACCTTACTCTCGAATATAACCGCAAACGCCAAGGCATGATTACTCAAGAGATTACAGAAATTGTTACAGGGGCAAATGCCTTGAATTAACTGCGGTAAAAGGAGCGATTTAGTTTGGCTGAGAAAAACATTGGTAAGATATTACAAATTATAGGCGCAGTAGTCGACGTTAGATTCGAAAACGAACTGCCGGCTTTGTACAACGCAATTGAAGTGCGGCAAGGCGATTCTGCGGTCGTATTCGAAGTTGCGCAGCATTTAGGCGACAACGTTGTGCGGTGCATTTCCATGGATTCCACGGACGGCCTTGTCCGAGGTATGGATGCGCTTGACACCGGTGCGGCAATTTCTGTCCCAGTCGGCGATGAGACTTTGGGGCGTATGCTCAATGTATTGGGCAATGCGATTGACAACAAGCCTAATCCCGATACGAAGGAGCGCTGGCCGATTCATCGCACAGCGCCAGGCTTTTCAGAGCAGACGGCAACCACTGAGATGTTTGAAACCGGCATCAAAGCGATAGACCTTCTCTGCCCATATTCAAAAGGCGGTAAGATTGGTTTGTTCGGCGGTGCCGGCGTTGGTAAGACAGTTATTATAATGGAGCTTATCCGTAACATCGCCACTGAGCACGGCGGCTACTCAGTTTTTGCAGGTGTCGGAGAGCGTACGCGCGAAGGCATAGACCTGTATAACGACATGATTCGCTCCGGTGTTATAAATAAGGCATCCTTGGTTTTCGGCCAGATGAACGAGCCTCCCGGCGCTCGCATGAGGGTTGCGTTCTCCGGCCTTACGATTGCGGAGTATTTCCGCGACGTTTCACTCCAAGACGTACTTCTGTTCATCGACAACATATTCAGGTATGTCCAGGCAGGCTCTGAAGTTTCCGCACTCCTTGGCCGCGTGCCTAGTGCTGTCGGCTACCAGCCGACGCTCGCCACCGAAGTCGGCAGCCTGCAAGAACGCATCACTTCTACAAAAACAGGCTCTATAACATCTGTACAGGCTATCTATGTCCCTGCTGACGACTTTACAGACCCTGCTGCAGCGACGACATTCACTCATCTCGACGCTACGACGGTGCTGTCTCGCGCAATAGTGGAACAGGGCATTTACCCCGCTATCGACCCACTGGAATCAACTTCCCGAATCCTTGACCGCAACACGCTTGGAAAAGAGCACTACAATACCGCTCGCTCAGTTCAGAGCATTCTTCAGAGATATAAGGATTTGCAAGACATTATCGCAATCCTTGGTATGGACGAGCTCTCAGAGAATGACCGCCTGATAGTCGACCGTGCCCGAAAAGTGCAGAGGTTCCTTTCCCAGCCGTTTTTCGTGGCAGAGAAGTTCACCTCAATTCCGGGTAAGTACGTTCCGGTTGCTGAAACGGTTCGCGGCTTTGCTGGAATCATCGATGGCGATTACGACGACATTCCCGAAGGCTACTTCCTCAACAAAGGCACTATAGATGAAGTAGTCGAAAGCTATAGAGGCTAAGTCAATGGCAGCGAATAAAATGCGTTTGCGGGTAGCAACGCCTGAGAGTGTGAAATTAGATGAAGATGTAGGGATGGTCATTGTGCGTTGCATCACGGGCGACATGGGCATCCTACCGAATCATGCTCCGATTTCCGCCATACTGGATTTCGGCGTGCTTCGGATTCTTGATAATGACGGCGAAGAAGACATAGAGCGCAGGATGGCCGTTTTTGGGGGCATTGCGCAGATAAAAGATAATGTCGTTACGATTTTAGCTAATGATGCCCAGTGGCCTGAAGACATCGATATAGCTTTCGTCCAATCAGAGCGTGAACGTATGGAACGCCGCGCCAAAGAAGATCTTGACGCTTTAGAGATTCAAAGAGATCAAATATTGATGAGGCGCACATTAGTTCAAATTGAAGTCAGTTCGTACCCACTCTTGAGCAAAATAGAACATGACGAGGCAAATATTAACCAATAGTGTTAAGTAACTGACGGAATTCTCGATAATATTATAAACGATAATACTATAAAAAGCGAGCGCATCGTTCTCTGGAAAGTAGGAATCAATGAAAGGCTTAACTTCCATAATTGGGATGGTCGCATGTTTCGTTGCCATAGTTGCAGGTGTCATAATACTTGGTGGCGAGATTGCGGACTTTTTGAATGTACCGAGCGTTATGCTGGTTGTAATTCCGACAATAGGTGCTGTAATCGCAACCTTCCCAATGTCTGTTGTATCAAAGGTTCCGGGCCATTTTAAAGCACTGCTCGGGCAGGAGTACAAGCCAAATGAATATATCGACAAGATTGTTTCCTTGGCAGAAAAAGCTCGTAAAGAAGGTCTTTTGGCATTTGAAAAAGAGCAGGTAGACGACCCGCTCATGCAGTATGCTTTGCGTATGATGGTTGACGGCTTGGACAAGTTTTCTGTCAAGTTTGCTTTAGAAGACTGCATCAATGGCATAAAAGAGCGCCATAACGAGGCTGTGGCCATTTATGACAAAGCAGCTGCGTTTGCTCCGGCGTTTGGGATGTGCGCGACGGTTATATCCTTGGTTAACATGCTGATGGGTCTTGACTTTGAAGATCCGGAGGCAATAAATGCCTTGGGTGTCAATATGTCGGCTGCGCTCATTACGACACTTTACGGCTCAATGTTCGCCAATATCATTTTTATACCGATATCGGGACGGCTTAAACTCCTTCATAAAAAGGAAATATTCTGCAAAACCATGGTTTGTAACGGATTGTTGTCCATACTCAATGGCGATAACCCTAGGATTATTAAGGATTATCTAGTTGAACAACTTAGCTCCGGAGATGGCAAAGTGTTTAAAGATGGGGGGTAGTTGACGGTGGCAGGTGAAGACGGCCAAGAAGGCAGGGGTGGCGGCAAAGGCGGCGACGAGGAACAGGAGGAAAGAACCGACGGCTGGATGACGACATACTCAGACATGGTTACGCTCTTAATGACTTTTTTTGTCTTGATGTTTGCGCTGTCAAACGTCGACAACCAAAGGGTTATGCTGTTTTTCGCAGGCATGTCCAGAGATGGCCTGAGTGCACAAGAGTTTGACAGAATCGTAGATATGTTCAACCCCGGCGATGACCCCGATATTTTCATACCCGAGCCCGGCGAATGGGACGACGACGAACCCGAAGACCTCCCCGAATTTGGAGATTTTGACAACCCTGAGCTGCGCTCGCTATACAGCGCAATGGTGACTTACATTGGGCTTGCAGGTATAGGCGACCACATTCACTTAGTATTTAATGGTGACTTCCTGCTCATGACGCTCCGCAACGACATATTGTTTAATTCGGGCCAAGCTATCGTGCTTCCCGAGATGAGGTACATAGCCACGGTTATAGCAGAGCTGCTTTCCGGGACTCATAATCCGGATAACCCATTTGAGATTGTGGTCACTGGACATACGGACAACGTGCCTATCAACACATTCGAATTCCCGTCCAACTGGCATCTGAGTGTCAGGCGCGCAGTCTCTTTCATCAACATCCTAATCGACGAAAGCGGCATAGACCCATTCTTCTTCCAAGCTCGCGGTGCCAGCGAATACCGCCCAATCGCTACAAATGAGACTTCGGAGGGCAGGGCGCTGAACAGGCGTGTCGAGGTAATGGTGACAATCCCAAGAGACTACGAGAGAGAGAGACTCCATCCTGATACAGAGGTAACTTATCCTTACTAAACTCCACCGCTTCTGGAGCGGTGATGCGCCCCCTTCCTATGAAGGGGGCTTTTTTTTGTTGGGCCGAATCAGGCAATGCTTCCCATAGCCGATTAAATCCCCCCTGCCCGCCTTGCGCAGCGCCTTCTGCACAATACTGCGATTTTCCGGCCTTTTCCACTGTAACAGCGCCCTCTGAACCGCCTTCTCATGCGCCGAGTGCGGGACATGCACTTCCCCCATCGTTCTGGGGTCAAGCCCCGTATAATACATGCAGGTAGACAAAGTCCCCGGCGTTGGGTAAAAATCCTGCACCTGCTCCGGCTGGCGCCCGGACTTGTTTAAGTGCTCCGCAAGCGCAATAGCATCATCCACCGTGCTCCCAGGGTGCGACGAAATAAGGTAAGGGACTAAAAACTGCCGCTTGCCATACCGCTCATTTAGCCTCCTATACTTATCGGAAAACCGAGCAAAAACTTCATTTCTCGGCTTCCCCATATAACCAAGCACCTTATTGATGCAGTGCTCCGGAGCGACCTTCAACTGGCCGGAAACATGGTTTTTGACAAGCTCCGCAAAAAACTCCCCACCCTTATCCAGCATGAGGTAGTCATACCGTATGCCCGAGCGCACGAACACCTTCTTGACGCCCGGGATTGCCCTAAGCTTGCGCAGCAGCAGCATGTAGTCCGTATGGTCAGCGTCAATGTCAACACAAGCCTCAGGCGCAAGGCAGGCCTTGCCTATGCACAGACCGCTTTTAGCTTGCTTCTTGCAGGACAGGCGTCTGAAATTCGCAGTCGGGCCCCCGACATCATGGACATTTCCTTTAAATTCAGGATGCTCAGCGAATCCCTTGACCTCGCTAATCACGGATTCATGGCTGCGGGAAGTAACCATCCTGCCCTGGTGGAACGCAAGTGCGCAGAAGTTGCAAGCCCCAAAGCACCCCCTGTTGTGAATGACAGAGAAACGCACCTCATCAATAGCTGCAATCCCCCCCGCTTTATCGTACTGCGGATGAGCTTCGCGAGTAAATGCAAGCCCATATACCCTGTCAAGCTCCGCCTCAGACAGCGGCATAGCGGGAGGATTGACGACCATCTCCCGCCCATCGCAGCTCTGCACCACTCCCCTGCCCCGCACCGGGTCATGCTCATCAAACTGCATCATCGCCGCCTGCGCATAGGCCTTTTTGTCAGCAGTAACCTGTTCAAAAGACGGGCACTGAATCGACGGAAAGACAGAGCTCCCCGCTTCCGGCGCAATATACGCCGTACCCCGCACGTCTATAATGTCCTTTATATCTTCCTTGGTGGAAAGTCTATGAGCAATTTCTGCCACTGCCGACTCCCCCATGCCGTAAATCAGCAAATCCGCCCCACAGTCAAGCAAAATCGGCCTTCGAACTTTGTTGTCCCAATAGTCATAATGGGCAAAGCGGCGCAGGGACGCCTCCAGCCCTCCAATTATGATAGGAAGTCCGGGGAATGCCTCGCTGACGAGCTTTGAATATACAATAGTGGCACGGTCTGGGCGCAGCTTAGCCCTCTTTCCCGGAGAATAATAATCCTCGCTCCTAGGCTTCTTCGATGCTGTGTAATGCGCAACCATAGAGTCGAGGTTCCCTGCCGTAACCAAGGCCGCATGCCTAGGTTTTCCCATGTCCATTATTGCAGATGCGCTACGAAAGAAGGGCTGCGCAAGAACCGCAACCCTAAAGCCCTCAGCTTCAAGCACTCTGCCGATAATGGCGGCACCAAAGCTGGGATGGTCAACATATGCATCGCCCGTTATGAGCAAAAAATCATAATAGTACCAGCCGCGCTCGAGCATATCCTCACGCGACACTGGCAAAAAATCACGCCTCGTAAAGCTGACAAGCTTTTTCATAGCCCCAGTATAGCAGGTTGCCATAAAAATTTCCACAAAATTTTTCACCCACTTAGGAAGGTCATTTTCCAAGTTTAGGTAGCTGCTGCCGGTCGGTTTGCTGTGTTTTTTTGCGTAAGCAGGGCGACAAGACCCGTACTAGCGAAAAAACACAGCAAACCGACCGGCAGCAGCGGATAGTTTGCAAAGGGCAACTAGTTAGCTCCGAATACTCTTCTCTAAAACAACGCCACCGCCCGATTCCGAAACAATATGAAACCCATGCCTTAAGCAGAATTCACTAACACCGCTCCCCTGCGGCGACGTAATCCGCAATATATCTCTCTCAGCCTCCCTAGCCGCTGTAGCAGCAGTCCCCAAGAGCTGAACCCCAAAATTATGCCTGCGGCGCTCAGGCTTCAAAAACATATACTTAACTTCGCAACAGTCCCCCTTGACATCAACGCCAACCAAACCCACAGGCTCATCCGCAATATACGCCGCATACCCAATATCGGCGGAAGGCAACGCCCCAAACTCGCTGCTAAAAGCACCCAGCAAACCTGCATCCCGCTCTGTATCCAGCTTCATATAGCGCAAATTCTCAGCAAAATACGTGCGCTGGCGCACGATAGCTTCTTCACCCCTGCGCAGATGCGAATTATCACTTTGATACTCGATGGAGAACTTTCCGTCCTCATAGAGCAGGAGCGCAACAGCCGTATTATCGCAGTATGGGATGCTGTGCCACTCATGCGATGCAACGCCCATAATCCGGCAAAAAAACACCCTTATAGCAAAACCGTGTGAAAAAAGGGCAATCGTCTCGCCATCGTGCCGCTGAGCGACCTGCGTGATAAACTCCACCATCCTGGAAACAACACCATCATAAGACTCAGCCCCCTCAACAACCCAATGGGCTGGATCCGTGCTAAAATATGCACTCATTTCAGGGTAGTCGACAGCAATATCGCCCCAAGCCATCAGCTCCCAGACGCCCATATCAACCTCCCTGAGCATCGGCGTCGTCTCCAGAGCCAGCCCATGCGGCTCTGTTATCGCCGCAGAGGTCTCCATTGCCCTCGTGAGGTCGCTGGAGTATACCTTATCGATATGCACATCTATAAACCGCTCCTTGAGCTTTTCAATCTGGCCATACCCAATATTTGTGACCAGCCCGTCAGATTGCCCATGCGCGCGCCTAAAAACATTCCCTTCAGCTTCGGCATGTCTAATCAAATATATTCTTGTCAATTTAGCTCTACCTTTCCAACAATTTCATCTGTGGAGCTTAGCCCATATTCAGCCATATAAGCCCCAACTCCATCAATAACCCCAATCGGCGCATATGGGTCTTCAAAGCACGCCGTGCCGACGCCGACGAGCTTTGCCCCCGCAAGCATCATTTCTATAGCATTGTCCCCATCCATAACCCCGCCCATACCCAGCACTGGTATTTTGAGCGCAGACGCAACTTGCCAGACCATCCTGACTGCAACAGGAAAAATAGCGGGCCCCGAAAGCCCTCCCACGTTGTTGTGCAGCATGGGCTTTCGCGTCGCCGTGTCTATCCGCATAGCCAGCAATGTATTGATAAGCGAAACCGCATCCGCCCCGGAGGCTTCGGCGGCTACCGCCATCTCTGCGATATCGGTCACATTCGGGGAAAGCTTTACCATCACCGGAATGCTCGCACGGCTTTTCACAGCCTGCGTCACCGATGCGACCCCCTGCGCCGAAGTCCCGAATTGCATCCCGCCTGCCTTGACATTAGGGCAGGACACATTGACCTCAAGCATGTCCACCTTCGCCTCAGACAGCTTCTCCGCCATCAGGGCATATTCCTCGATGGTGTTTCCGGAAATATTGGCAATAACCACAGTGTCATGCTTGCGCAGGAATGGAAGCTCATCTTCGATAAAAGAGTCCACCCCGGGATTTTGCAGACCCACGCTATTGAGCATGCCCATAGCAGTTTCAGCTATGCGGGGCGGCTTATTACCGAGCCTGGGCACCAAGGTCAGCCCTTTAACGCAAATCCCGCCCAGCATTGACAAATCATAATACTCTCCATACTCACGCCCAAATCCAAAGGTTCCGGACGCAACAACTATGGGGTTTTTAAAGCTTACCCCCGCAAAATTGACACTTAAATCACGCATCCCATCCGCTCCATACTATTTCTGTTGCGTCAAAAACAGGGCCGTCCACGCACACTCTGCTCATATCCTTAACTCCGCCGCTGACCGTTGCGCAGGCGCAGACAAGGCAAGCTCCAATGCCGCAGCCCATCTTCTCTTCAAGCGAGACCTGGCAAGGTACTCCAAATTGCTCGCACAGTCCTGCAACTGCATTTAGCATCGGCCGTGGCCCGCAAGCCAAAATTGCGCCATACCCCTCGCCCTCCAAAAGCTCCTTCAGCGGCAATGTGACCGGCCCATGATAGCCCAAGCTACCATCATCGGTAGCAATTAAGACCTTTTCGCAGGCTGATTCAAAAGCATCTTTCATAATTGCCCTGTCCCCGCTCCGAAAACCCAGCACAGATGTAGCGGAGCCCCCTGCAAGCTCTGCGGCAAACAACAGGGGCGGCACGCCAATCCCGCCGCCGACGAGTGCAACTTTGCCTTCAGGCAAGGAAAACCCTCTGCCCAGAGGCCCTAGGATATCAATCGTTTCACCGGGCTTTATACGTGAAAGCCAGCTCGTCCCCTTCCCTTTGACCTCAAAAACAAGCTTCAAGGAACCGCCGCTCACGCAGCATATGCTAATAGGCCTGCGCAGCAGGCGCTCATCGCCGCACTTGACGTGGACAAACTGTCCGGCAAGAGCCTCTCCCGCCAAGTCCCCGCAAACAACCGCAACGGCAAAAACGCCGTCACAAAGCGTCTCATTAGAAATAACCTCGCATAAATATCTGTCTGGCATAAAATCACCCTCGTGCCAGTATAGCATAACCTTCGATTTTTTTACAATGTTTTCTCATGCGCTGCTTGCCAGCTCGGGAACAGCTTGATGCACGGCGCAGCATTGGGCAATATTATTCTTGGCAGAATAATTATTTATGGTATAATGGATGCAAGTCAACAACTACTCTAACCGGAAGGGAGATTCTTGATGAAGGTTGGCATAATAATGGGGAGCGATTCCGACCTGTCCGTGATGTCTCAAGCGGCTGAATTTCTGGACTTTATTGGAATACCATACGAAATTACCATCGTTTCCGCCCATAGGACCCCCGACAGGCTCTATGAATATGCAAAAACCGCAAAAAAGCGCAAAATCAGCGTAATAATTGCAGGTGCGGGCGGCTCTGCCCACCTGCCGGGCATGGTAGCCTCTATCACGACAATACCCGTAATAGGTGTGCCCATCCAAACAAAAACGCTGGGCGGCCTTGACTCACTTTACTCCATAGTGCAGATGCCCCCCGGCATACCCGTTGCGACAGTCGCAATAGGCGGCGCAAAAAACGCCGGAATACTTGCGGCGTCAATCATTTCGATAAGCGACCCGGGCATAGAAAAAAAATTAACCGACTACAAAACCGGGCTCGTCAATATGGTGGACGAAAAAATCGGTCGCCTTGAGGACATAGGATATAAAAAATATCTGGACGAAATGGAGGCAAAATAACATGCCAGCAGACGCAGTCAGGAAAAAAATCGGCATCGTCGGCGGAGGACAATTGGGCAAGATGATGATTCTTGAAGCAAAACGCCTGGGATTTTACGTAGTGACCCTAGACCCATCCAAGGACTGCCCCTCGCAGAGCGTCAGCGACGAACTCATCGTGGCAAACCTTGACGATGTAAGCGCCTACGCAAGGCTCGCAAGAAAAGTCGATGTAATCACCTATGAATGGGAGCTCATAAATGCACAAGCACTGGAAGAACTTGCAAGCATGGGCCACCCCGTCTACCCCTCTATTGCCAGCCTAAAAATCATCCAGAACAAATTCATGCAAAATCAAGCGCTGCTCGAAAACGACATACCCGTACCGAGCTTTGCCCGCATTGACGGCGTAGCAGCAATAAAAAGGCTTGGCGACCCAAGCAAATTCGGCTACCCCATGATGCTAAAAACCACACTGGGTGGCTACGATGGCAAAGGCGTCGCCCTTGTAAGAACCGAAGCGGACGCCGGAATCGCTTATGTCTCATTGGGAGGCGGAAAAGTCGAGCTCATGGCGGAGGAATTTGTTGATTATGACATGGAAATCTCCATAATCGCCTGCCGCGGCATTGATGGCAGCAAAGTCATCTATCCCGCAGCGGAAAACATCCATGTAAACAGCATCCTGGACACAACCGTAGCGCCGGCGCGGATATCTCAGTCAACAGTGGGCAAAGCAATCAAGCTCGCCGACAAGGTCATGGAGGTATTTGAAGGCGTCGGCACATTCGGCATCGAAATGTTTGTTACGAAAAAAGGAGATGTGCTGGTAAACGAAATAGCGCCAAGACCGCACAATTCAGGCCACTACACCATCGAGGCCTGCTTTGCAAACCAATTTGAAAACCACATCCGCGCCATAACAGGCCTGCCCCTAGGCAATGTAGAGCTCAGCAAACCCGCAGTAATGATAAACCTACTGGGCGAAAGCGACGGCGAAGCTAGGCTCGTAGGCGCGCAGGAAGCATACAAAGACCCAAACATCCGCATCCATCTCTATGGCAAAACCAACTCCAAGCAAGGGCGCAAAATGGGTCACTTCACCGCAGTTGACGAAACAGTAGAAGGCGCAATGCAGAGGGCGGAAAAAGCAAGAAAAATCGTAAAAGTCATAGGAGTATAATGCAATATGCAAAATTCAAAATCCGACAGCTACGCCAAAGCCGGAGTGGACATCACCGCAGGCTATGAATCCGTAGAACTGATAAAACCGCATATCAAAAGCACGCACAGACAGGGCGTTCTTGGAGGCTTCGGCGGCTTCGGGGCGCTGTTTGAACCCAGCCTATCCGGCATGAAGCGCCCCATAGCCGTATCCGGCACAGATGGGGTGGGCACCAAGCTCAAACTGGCATTCATAATGGACAAGCACGATACCATTGGTATCGACTGCGTAGCCATGTGCGCCAACGACATAGTCTGCTCAGGCGCAGAGCCCCTATTCTTCCTTGACTACATATCAATGGCAAAAAACAAACCCCAACGCACCGAGCGCATAGTGGCGGGCGTCGCCGAAG
>WQSH01000033.1 GCA_009787995.1 Oscillospiraceae bacterium | reverse complement strand
CAGGCGGACGGTAAATTTACTGCCTTTTCCCTGCTTACTTTCCACCAAAATAGTCCCGCCCATCGCGCTAGTCAGTTGGTGCGCAATAGTCAGGCCTATCCCGCTGCCCTCGATGGTGCGGTTCCTCACGAAGTTAAACCGGTTGAATTCGTTTACAAATAGGCTATCTAGCTGGAGCTGGCTCATTCCCTGCCCGGTGTCGGCCACGCTGAACACCAATGTCACATCATCTTTTCCTGCAACGCTTTCCGCAAAAAAGGACAAGCGGACGGTTCCTTCCATCGTATACTTAAACGCATTTGATAGGATGTTGTTTATAATTTGCTTTACGCGCGTCTCGTCGCCTATCAAATAGTTCGGAATCCCCTCGTCCACACTTAACAGAAATTCAACCTCCTTATCCCCGAGATAAAAAAGGTTTAGCTGTGTAGCGTCTATTATCATGCTCGCCGTTTCGTAGAGTGTCGGCACAATTTCCATCTTGCCCGCTTCCACTTTGGAAATGTCAAGGATGTCGTTGATTATCGAAAGCAATAGTCTGGACGAGTTGTAAATGCGCACAAAGGCTTCTTTTGTTTCTTCCGGATGCGTGTCTTCTTGAATCTGCAGCTCGGCAATGCCAAGCACGGAATTCATGGGAGTGCGTATTTCGTGGCTCACGGTGGATAGGAATTTGGTTTTCGCATTGTTGGCGTCCTGCTCCCTTTTGAGTGATTTTTCAAGTTGAGCGAGCATGTCTTTCTGCTCACTCAAATCCCAGGCATATGCCATTACGACGGATTTTCCACCAAGGTCGATGCGCTCTAAATAAACTTTGCATGGGATAGGTTTCCCATCCAAGGTACAATGCATCCACTCGAAATTCATCCGGCCTTCTTTAAAAGCCATCCCCAGAACTTGGAGGAGCTTGTCGCGGGTGGGTACGCCGTCCGGCTGGTATTCGGGGCAAAGATCGTAAAACCGGTCGATATAGTATTGCTTGTCAGACAGCCCAAACAGAGTCGCAGCCGCTTGATTTGCTTCGATAACCTTGTAGTTTTCGTCGTAAATAGCACAGAGCATAGGCGAAGCGTCCAACATAGCCTTAAGCCTTTGCTCCATCATACTTGCATTTTCCATTGCAGAATAATTCACAAGAACCTCCCTTTCAGGCAAAAACTCCAAACTTGAATACAGTATGTAACACATCGTTCAATATGTTACATGGGCCTATTTTTCTTGAATTTCCAAAGGTCAAACACCTCTACGACTGGCAGGCTTATCGCTGGATGGGCCTATCAAGTTTGCTGTGAATTACATTTTGAAAGAACTTAGGCTAATTTTTAAAACGATTTGTCGATTACTCTCGGTTTTTCTGCGCTTGCTCACATCTGATTAATGCTGAAACTATGAAAATATACATAACTGCTGCTCTTTATGGTCTATAATTCCAATTTGTAAAGGAAAGGCATTGGCGTAACATATTGAACGATATGTTACATGGGCGACATTGTGTAAGGAGGAAATTATAATGGCAACTACCCAACCTATCCGTAGCAAGAAACACATCCACGAGCTCTCTGTACATTATCTGAAGCTCGGCCAACTGCGCAACTACGTCCTAATAGTTACCTCTTTGCACACCGCACTGCGCATCAGCGACGTTTTGCGGCTTACTTGGGACGACGTTTATGATTTCTCAACAAAACAAGTCAGAAAATCAATAACAATAGTAGAGAAAAAAACCGATAAACCAAAGACAATAGCGCTGCACAGCGCTGTCATCAGCGCATTGTCGCTATACGCGCCGCAGGCGGCTCAAGGTGGGCGGTTTCTTATCTTAAACTCAAAAACCGACAAAGCCATAAGCCGTGTACAAGCGTACCGCCTGATTCGCTCCGCTGCTGAATCTGTGAAAATCGACCATCGCGTCTCCTGCCATTCCCTCCGCAAGACTTTTGGCTACCACGCTTGGAAAGCCGGGGTTTCCCCTGCCGTCCTAGTGGAAATATACAACCACAATTCCCTAGCAGTCACGAGGAGGTATCTTGGGGTCAGCCAAGACGACAAGGACGCCGTGTACCTGGGCATCAAATTAGCGGCATAGTTATCGAGGCTCACGCACGCTTGGGCCTTGCTGCAACCTTCTCCGGCGCTCGCCAGAGATTGCTCGGCCTGCCGCAATATACCGTAAATCACCCCTCGGATATGTGCGCCACAATCTCGCCCTCGTCCATCGTCACGCTATGGCCGTGCCGCTTCAGCTCATCCACTGTTAGGCGCAGCCAGAACCCAAACGTCCCTTGGTCCGTGCCTGTCGGATTCAGCGATGATGGATCCCTGCCGCTGCTTGCAACCTGCACCATAAGCACGTTCCGGGCCGCCCAAACATCAAGAGCCACTGGGTCGGTCGAAGCGGCGATTTTGTTAACTTCCACCGCTTCTGCATAGCTCACTCCGGGCATCCCACCCAAGTCCGGCCCAATCCAAATCATATCTATAATGTTAAATACTGGCATCCGCGTGAGCGCCATCTGCGTCCCCATGCCGCCAAGGCCGATGCTGTTGTGCGCCGCTCCACCAAAACCCGTGCCTCCGGTCAGTTTGTCGGATGTCGTGCCCATATATCCCTTTACCGCTCCTGTCACTTGGTACATCGCATGGGTTTTCAACACTGGCATCCCGATTACCTTCAGCGCATCGCTGTCGTATTTGCCTGCCGCGTCGCTCCATATGCCATTTCTGAAACTGACATGCGTCCCGTATTCCGTCGTAAACTTTGGATAAGAAAGTATCAATCCAGACGGTGGGAGCGCACCGTCTTCAACTACAAAACCATCCGTGAAGTCGCCATCCTCATATTCATCCACGCGCACAGTTGTAAATGTATCCCACAGGACACCTGTAACGCGCCTCCCCTGCGCCTGGTGCGCACGGACTACCGCCAATGTTGACTGGTCGCGGTTCTTGGAGTTCGGCCGTTGCCAATCGAGGCTGCCGCCGCCCATGCCGACAGGCGAACTTTCGGGCGCATTTCCAAACTGCGCGTGGCCATTGTCGGCGACGACAACTTCGCCGCTAAAACCATCTGGGTGCGCATAGATGGCATCGATCACCGCGCTAATCAGGTCGGTATTCGTGCCGCCGCGCTCGTTCCACTGGCAGTTGATGTTGAGCAGCACCACATCCCCGGGAGCTACAAGTCCTCCCCGATTGGACGCCGACTGATAAAACTCGACACCCCGCATGCGCATTGAGTTAAAAAGGCGCACCACACCATCATCCGTGCCGTCACTGTCCTCTACGAAAACTAGGGCAGCTGCACCATCGAAGCTTTTTGATAAATCGTTCATGTCAATACCTACCCTTTCTGCGTGCATATCATACACCCCATACATCCGCCATGTCAATGGATTATTCCGTATAATTCCGAACTTGGCAATGCAGGCTGCAATTGGAATATCCGTAAAATTGCGTTTTATCAAAAAAACTTGCCATTTTGTTCAGTATTTGCTAAAGTAGGTGAAGCAGGCGCTAAAAAGGGCTCACAGACCTCAAAATATTGAATGAATTGTGACCTGACAAATAATCATCACAACCAAAGTCATGACATGATAGTTCTTGTGGTTTTGGGCATAACTACGTTGGCGACGGCCAAGATAGGTCGGAAGAAAGTGAGGAATCATGTGAAAACCATTCTTGTTGTAGATGATAGTTTGCATAATTTGCTAAAAGTAAAGCACTCTTTGGAAAAACACTACCGTGTGATAACACTTTCTTCAGCAGAAAAAATGTTTGCGCTTCTTGACAAGCTGATGCCTGACCTCATCATGCTGGATATAGAAATGCCGGATATAGACGGCTTTGGAGCCATCGCAAAGTTAAACGAGGACGAAACAACGGCGAAGATCCCAGTGCTTTTCCTGACCTCGCATACGGACGAAATGATTGAAGCCAAAGGCTTCGAACTAGGCGCCGTGGATTTTATTTCCAAGCCGTTTTCCACACCCGTGCTGCTCAACCGGCTTGCGACACATTTGCATATTGACGAGCTCATAAAAAAACGCACAAAAAGAATTGAGCAATTGCACAGCAGCATATTGTCGATCCTGGTGAATGTGGTGGAACACAGGGACTCTGATACCGGCGGACACATAGAGCGCACATCAAAATACCTAGAATTGCTGATTACCAGCATGTTGAAAAAGGACACGTATTCGAGCATATTAAAAAGCTGGGATTTGAAAACTGTGGTTTCTTCGGCCCGCTTGCACGATATAGGGAAGCTCACCGTAAGGGACGCTATACTTAACAAACCGGGCAAACTGACACCTGAGGAGTTAGTGGAGATGCGCCGCCACGCAATTGAGGGCAAGCGCATTATTGGCCAGGTCATATCAATAGTCGGCGATGATTCTTTTTTGCACCATGCGGAGTTTTTTGCGGAATACCACCACGAACGATGGGATGGTGAAGGTTATCCAAAAGGGCTCAAGGGGGATAATATACCTTTGCAGGGCAGGCTGATGGCCATTGTCGATGTGTACGATGCGCTTATATCCGTGCGCCCCTACAAGGAAGCTTATGACTCTGCGTACGCAGAACAAATCATAAGCGAAGGCGCGGGTTCTGCCTTTGACCCGCTGCTCATTGAAGTGTTCAACGACATAAAAGAGTCGTTTGCCGCTATTGCAAAAAGCTGACAAGAATTGAGAGGAGAATATGTCAATGACAGCGTTGATTGTGGACGACACCAACATTTTGAGGCTAGTTCTCAAGGATATCCTGGTGAAATACTGTTCGATAGATGAAACTGACATTTACGAAACAAGCAATGGGACGGACGCTATTAAAGAGTACAAGGCCCATAGGCCGGACATAGTGTTTTTAGATATCGCCATGCCCGATTTAGACGGCAAGTCCGTAATAGGCGATATACTGGCATTCGACCCTTTGGCCAAAGTTATAATGTGCACGTCCTCTTCTGACAAGAACAACATAAGGGACTGTTTAACCGTTGGCGCAATAGACTATATAGTGAAACCCCCGAGGCTAGAAAGAGTGAGGCAAGCCGTAGCAAACGCCGTCGAATTGATTAATACCGAAAAAGATGTGGAATTGCGCGCACTGCTGGCTCTGCCTGAGGAGGCTCCGGCGCAGCCTGCGGTGCAACAGAACAAAGGCGATGATATCTCTTTCCTGAAAAAAGAATTCTCCGAATTAAAAAAAGAAATGACCGAAATGAAAGCGCATAAAAGCGATGATATTGGTTTGCTGAAAAAAGAGATGGCCGAAATAAAGAGGCTTTTGCTGCAAGGCAAGGATTAGCAACGCCGGCAATTGTAGAGGATAAAGGGACATAGGACAAGGGTTAAGGTGGTATATGGATACTGCGAAAAAGCACAGTGTGCTCATCATAGATGATGAGCCCAGAAATTTAAGGGCTATTAGCTTTACCTTACAATCCGAGTATATCGTTTATGCCGCAAAGAGCGGTTCGAACGCAATAGAAATCGCAGAAGAGCATCAGCCCGATGTAATATTGCTAGACGTCATAATGCCCGACATGGACGGTTACGAGGTGCTTGGCGCACTGAAAAAATCGGACAAAACCAAGAATATCCCCGTTATTTTCATCACGGGGCTAGGCGACAGCACAAACGAGGAAAAAGGGCTCGCCCTTGGCGCAGCGGACTACCTAAGCAAATCTTTGAGCGAATCAATAATAAAGCTGAAGATAAGGCATCAGCTCCAGATAACCCACCAGCTCCGCACAATAGAGCGCCTAAACAGCAGCTTAAAGGCTGCCTTGAGCGAAGCGGAGGCCGCCAGCCAGACGAAGTCGTCCTTTTTGGCTAGGATGAGCCACGAAATACGCACCCCGATGAATGCCATCATAGGCATCTCCGAGCTATTGATGCAAATTGCGGCGCTCCCACCGGAGGCATTGGAAGGAGTCCGCAGGATTCACAGTTCGGGAGATTTGCTGCTTAGCATAATAAACGATATCCTAGACCTGTCCAAAATTGAGGCGGGCAAGTTCGAGCTGATTAGGCAAGAGTATAAAATCGAAAAGCTGCTCCACGACACCTTGAGCTTGAACATCATGCGGATCGACAGGGGTGTCGTTGATTTCAAGCTTCAGTTGGCGGATAGCATACCCGAAGTTCTCGTAGGAGACGCCCTTCGCATTAAGCAGATTTTAAACAACTTGCTGTCAAATGCGGCAAAATTTACACAGGCGGGCGAGATTGCTATGGAAGTTAAGGTTCAGCCCATAACTCAGAACTTGAAGCCCGAAAACGATTCGGATATCGAGCTAGTTTTCATCCTAAAGGACACCGGGGTAGGCATGACTCCGGAACAGGTCGACAAACTGTTTGACTTATATACGCGCTTTAACAATGAGTCCAGCAAAACAATCGAAGGCACCGGGTTGGGCATGAGCATCGCACGGGATTTATTGGGCATGATGGATGGCGGGATTCATGTTGAGAGCCGACTGGGCGTGGGCACGGTGTTCACCGTGTGCATCCCGCAAAGGAAGGTCGGCGAAGACGTGCTTGGCAGCGAGGTGGCTGAAAATTTGCAGCAACTGCGCCTGAATTTCGCAACATACGCAACAAAAAATATAGGAATCGACCGCACGCCCATGCCTTACGGCAGCGTTTTAGTCGTGGACGACACGGAATCGAACCTGTACGTTGCGAAAGGCTTGCTGCAGCCGTACGATTTAAACGTTGACACTGCGGACAGCGGATACGAAGCAATAGATATAATTAGAAGCGGTAAAGTTTTTGACATCATATTCATGGATCATATGATGCCTCACATGGATGGGGTAGAAACGGTAAAGCTGATTCGCGGATGGGGCTACGAAAAGCCCATAATTGCGCTGACTGCGAATGCGGTAGTAGGACAGGCTGATATTTTTCTCTCATCCGGATTTAACGACTTCCTGTCCAAGCCGGTAGATATACGCACAATGGATTCGCTGCTTAACAAATGGATACGCGACAAGTATCCGCCCAGAGTTGTAGAGGCCGCCCGCCGAATCGCAAGCGATGCAAGCAATGAAAGCACCAAGTATAATTTGAACAAGCGGTTGCTAGACGCTTTTGCAAAGGATGCAAGAAACGCCATCCAAGTGATGGAGTCGCTGCTTGAAAAGCGAGACACATACGAAGAAGAGGACGTAAGGCTGTACGCAGTGAGGGCGCATTCCATGAAAAGCGCTTTTACCGTCATCGGGGCAAGCGAGCTCTCAAAAAAAGCGTATGAATTGGAAAAAGCGGCATCAGCCCAAGATATGGGGGTCGTGTTTGAAGACACCCCGGCGCTTCTCAGCGCCATGTGGGACATTCTAAATTGGATGGGCGAAGAAGACGACACCGGTGATACTTCCGAAACCGAAGACGAAGAGTACCTGCTCGAAAAACTGATTTCCTTCCAAGCGGCATGCGAGGTATACAACATTGAAGTCGCCGACGAAATAGTGTCCGAGCTGGTGCAAGCGCCCTGGACTGCGCAGACAAAAAAACACATCAGCGTTATTGGGGACCATTTCCTGCTCGGCGACTACAACGAGGCCGCCAGCGCAGCGAAAGAATACGAAAACATCATAAGGAGCCGCTGAGGTTTATAAGCTTGTGCCATCACTCTAATTTGCGCTGTATATTTCATCAACTCGCGCCTGTATCAACGATGCTATGCGCTTAGGTGCTAGCGTTGCAGAGATTGAGTTTTTTGCATTTTCGATGAGTTTGCTGCGATACTCATCATCTTCATATAGCTTCCTCATATAATCAGCGGCTTGACTCACATTCGCATCTGCCCAGCGGTTGCCAGCTGCATATGGGCCTTGGTCTTTTTCTATCGTTATAAATTCAAAATCAACCATGCATGCCGTGTTTTCGTCCATGAATTCGGTATTGGACGACCAATTTGTCGCAATTACGGGCGTGCCAAGTGCCATCGCTTCCGCCGGGACTAACCCAAATCCTTCTGAGCGGTGCAGCGTCACATATGCGTCTACGCAGGCAATTAGGGCATTCGTCTTAGTTTTGTCCAATATGCTGTCTATATAGTGGACATTCCTATAGCCTGCCAGCTCGCTACGGATTTTCTTGAAATCCTTTTCTTGGGGGTTGTTAATCTTTATCACCAACCCCGCATCTTGCGCATCGGCTGGGAAAGCTTTCTTGAATGCCCTGATTGCTGCCATGGGGTTTTTCCGCTCGATGAATGAGTTGCAGTCGTACATGCATAGGACGAGGAACTTGTCTTCCGGAAGGCCAAAGTCTTTCCTTGCATATGTCCCTTTGTCCGGTGTCCTGAATGCGTATGGGATTGTATATACCGGTTTCTGCGTCGCCTTTTTTATGCTTGCGCTGGCAAACTCGGAGGGCGTCCAGATTTCGTCGACCAAATCCAGGGCGTTTTTCCACTGCTCGGGAAATTTTTCAAGCTCCCACAACCAAAACGCTACATTATAACGCTTGTCCCAAGTTTCCCTGCCGATTCGGAGGTAAGCAAGTGGGAGTTCGTAGGGATTTATGTGGATAATGTTTATGTTGTACGGTGCTGTGTCGGTGATTTTGTGGTCCCATGAATGGTCGTTAAATCTGATTGCGCTGACCAGGTCATAGTTGTATACAGTGAAATCCAAGCCAGATTCCCAAATGCCTTCCGCAACGAGTCGGCAACTTTGTCCAAGCCCGATTTCCCCGCGGATGTAGCCAATCAGGTTGATTCCATCGGGGTGCGAGCTTCTGGAAAAGGGTGCGTATTTTTCTGTTTTCAGTTTTGACACGGACGAATCAATCATGCCCTTTTTTGCCCTGCGCAACATCCCTATAGGCAAAAGCCTGACTAATATGGGTCTTATTTTTTCAGAGAAGTTCACTAGCGCTGCCTCTATGTAAAAGCGCTTCATTGGCTCCTCCTGATGTTTCGCTTCCAATGCTCCAGTGTTTCAGCGATTGTCTGTTCCAGCTCGATTTCGGGCTTCCAATTTGTGAGCATGCGCAGCTTGCCTATGTCCGCCTCTATAATTGGCACATCGATGGGGCGGAGTTTGGATTTGTCGGTTACGACCTCAATGTCGGCACTTGACTTTGCCAATATTGCCTTTAATATGCTGTCTATGTCGATAGCCTTTCCGCTGCCGACATTGTAGGTTTCGCCCCTTTTTCCGTATTCAATCAAGAGCCCGTAAGCCCTCACAACGTCCCGGACGTCAGTGAAATCCCTCTTTGCCGAGAGATTGCCCACCCGGATGACAGGCTCCCGCTGCCCGGCCTCAATCTCGGCGACCTGCTTACAGAAGTCGCTTACGACAAACACGGGCGACTGGCCGGGGCCGATGTGATTGAACGCGCGCACTATTATAATATCCAGATTGTACGCATCGGCGTAGATTTTGCCCAGTATGCCCTGGCATGCTTTGGTGGCTGCATAGACATTGCCGGGGCGGAGCGCATTGTCCTCGCAGATGGGCACTTCGTCCTGATTTACACGGCCATACTCTTCTCCGGAGCCGACTAGCAGCACTTTGGGCTTTTTGCCGAGCTGCCTAAGGGCCTCCAGCACGTTGACCGTCCCCTTGATGTTGACGTCGACCGTCAGTGCGGGGTTTTCCCAAGATAGTGAGACTGAGCTCTGGGCTGCAAGGTGGAATATGCAGTCCGGCTGGTTTTTTTTAAGCAAGCAGCTTACATCATCTTGGTTTAGGATGTCCAAATCGAAAATATCCACGCCAAGCTTGGCAAACTCGTCAAGTCCATCAATTTGCTCGTGGGGAAGCTTAGTCGCAGCCACAGCCCACCCGCAGTCTTTGCGCAGATGGCGCATTAGGTGCTTGCCTACAAACCCGGCCGCACCTATAACCAAGGCTTTCATAGCACCACCTCTGTACTAAAATTCTTCATTGGTCGCCGGTTGCGCCAAGCAGGGCGAGGTCATTTTTGACCATGCGCTCCACCATTTCCGCAAAGGGAATCTCGCGCTTCCAGCCTAGCTGTTTTTCTGCCTTGGCGGGGTTGCCCAAGAGTACTTCTACCTCTGCGGGGCGGAAAAATTTTGGGTTTATTTTCACTATGGTTTTGCCTGTTTTTTTGCAGATTCCGATTTCGTTTTCGTCCTTGCCCTGCCACTCGATTTCCATATCCACGCAGCGAAATGCTGTTTCGACGAATTCCCGCACCGTTCGCGTTTCATTAGTGGCTATGACATAATCGTCAGGCTCGTCCTGCTGGAGCATCAGCCACATCGCTTTAACATAGTCCTTGGCATGACCCCAGTCGCGTTTGGCGTCCATATTTCCGAGCTCCAGGCATTCCTGACTGCCCAGTTTGATGCGGGCTACGGCATCCGTGATTTTGCGCGTGACAAATTCCTTGCCGCGGCGCTCCCCTTCGTGGTTAAACAATATGCCGGAGCAGGCGTACATCCCAAAGCTCTCACGGTAGTTTTTTGTAATCCAGTGGCCGTACAGCTTTGCGACGCCATAGGGGCTGCGGGGGTAAAACGACGTTTTTTCGGTCTGCGGCATTTCCTGCACTAACCCGAACATTTCGGAGGTCGACGCTTGGTAGAACCTTGCCTCTGGCTTTATTACGCGGATGGCCTCAAGCATGTGGGTGACGCCTACGGCGTCGATGTCGGCCGTGGCGATTGGCTGCTCCCAGCTTGTGGCGACGAAGCTCTGAGCTGCGAGGTTGTATACTTCGTCCGCCTGGGATATTTTCATGGCGCCGATTAGCGATACCACGTCTGTCATATCTGCGTATATAAAATGGATTTTATCTTTTAGGTGCTCTGCGTTGCCGTAGTCCACCACGCTTTTGCGGCGCATTACGCCATAGATTTCATACCCATTTTCCAGAAGCAGCTCGGCAAGGTAGGAGCCGTCTTGTCCTGTAATCCCTGTTATTAAAGCTTTTTTCATGCATCAGTCTCCATTTCATTTTTCAATCACATCGTGAATAGTCGTCTTCGAAGCGGACTATGTCGTCCTCGCCAAAGTATTCGCCGTTTTGAACCTCGATAACCTCCAGCAGGAGCTTGCCGGGGTTGTATAGCCTGTGCTTTTGGCCTGCTTGGACATAAATGCTCTCGCCGCTCCGCACCAGCTGCTCCTCGCCGTCGATTACCACTGCGGCAGTGCCGGATACTATAATCCAGTGTTCGTTCCTGTAGTAGTGCATCTGGTAGCTCAGGCGCTTGCCCGGCAGGACAGTCAGGCGCTTTACCTTGTAATCGGCGTCGTCCTCCAAAATGGTAAACGAACCCCATGGGCGGTATTCGGTCAGGTGAAAGTCAGCCCGGGGGTCTTCTCTTTCCTTGAGGATGCTTACGACATCCCTTACTCGTGGAGTCTCGCTGCGGTGGCAAACCAGCAGTGCGTCCTTTTGGTCTACGACGACGACGTCAGACAGGCCTATCATGGCGATAGCCTTGTCTCCTTCCGAATAAATCAGGTTGTTGCTGCTGTCGAGCATTATTTCATCATTAAAGTAGACATTGCCGTTTGTGTCCTGCTTGGTGTGATATTTGTCGTAGAAGGTCACAAAATTGCCTATATCGTTCCATTCCATGTCCAAGGGGGCGCAGTATACGCAGTCCATTTTTTCTATGAGGCCGTAATCCACCGATATGGATGGAGTCTTGCCAAAGCGCTCTTCCAAAGTGGGAGCCTGGAAGGCCTCATAGACCTCCGGGTTGTATTTTTTGACTGCTTCGTCAAATTGCGCCGAATGAAACATAAACATGCCACTGTTCCACAGGTAGCCATCCTTTATGTAAGCTTTGGCTGTTTCCAAATCGGGTTTTTCCTTAAACTGCGAAACTATATACCCGCCTTCGACCGCTTCGCCCGGCTTGATGTAGCCATAGCCGGTCTCTGGCCCTGCGGGCTTTATTCCAAATGTGACGAAGCCTTTGGCCGCAAGGGGGCACGCCTTGATGATTGTGTCCGCCAGTATCTGGGGCTGCTCTATAACGTGGTCTGAGGCAAATACGGCGCAAACATCGTCCCCGGAAGCTCTTATGGCTTGAACGGCGCATAGTATGGCGGGCAGCGTGTTCTTGGGTTCAGGCTCAAGCAAAATGCGCTCAAGCGGCAGGGATTTCCCCATTTCTTCAATTTGCCCTTGAACTAAGTGCAGATAGTCCCGACTCGTAACCAAGTACAGGTCTTCCATACGCCCCATAAGGAGGCAGCGTTCGATAGTTGTTTGGAATATCGATTTGTCCATGCCGGATAGCTTTAGGAACTGCTTAGGGTAATTTGTCCTGCTGAGCGGCCACAGCCGCGTGCCCGAGCCCCCTGCCATTATTATCATTTTCATGTAAAATCAATCCCCCTTGGTTTGTTTAAAATGTTGTTGTACAGCTCCAGCACCCTGCCTAGCATGACTTCTTCCGTGAATTCTTCCAACACCCTTGCGCTCGCATTCTTGCCATATTCGAGCCGCAATTGTTCATCGTCAACCAGCTTCTGGATTGCTTCTGCGAGCGCTTTTGCGTCCGAAGGCCGGACGGTTATTCCGGTAATGCCATTTAGGCTTACATATGGTGCGCCGCTTGGGATGTACGTGTTTATGACTGGTTTTCCGCAACTCATCGCTTCTATTTGAACAAGTCCGAAGGCCTCGGTTTTCATTATTGAAGGCAGGACGAAAATATCGCAGTTTGCAAATTCTTGAGATACTTCCTCATCGCTTAAGTTGCCTAGGAAATCGACTTTGTCTGAAAATTTTTCAGACATCTTTTTCAATTTGCCCTCCAATGGCCCGCTGCCGACGATGCGCAGGCGCGCTCCGGCAATGCGGCTAAATGCATCTATGAGGAATTCGCAGCCTTTGTAGTACACAAGGCGGCCTACAAATAGCACAACGACTTCATTTTGCTTCGGAGGCTGGGTTTGCGCCGTTATGGGATTCGCTTTTACGCCGAATGGGATTACTACGCATTTATGCCTGTATTCCGGGAGAAAATCCGAGTTGTCGATATGCCCCTGTGTCGCTGCGACTATAGCGTCTGCACGCTTTAGAAGCTGGTGCATGAATGGTTTATATAGCGATAGAAAAAACTTCTGGCGGACTATGTCGCTGTGCCACCACAGCACTATCTTGCCGCGAAACTTAAAAAGCGAGGCCGCTATATCAGCGAGGGGGAAGGGCATGTGGATATGCAATATGTCGCAGCTCCTTGCCATTTTTTTGAAGTGATAGAAAAATGACAGGGACACGGGCATGGAGAAAGCTATGCCAAGGCTGGACGCACGGCAGACATCCACGCCGTTGATTGTTTCGTTGAGAGTGCGGCCTTTGTTCCTGCATACAAGCACCTTGGTGTCCGTCCGGTCTTTGAGCCCCTCTGCCAACTGCCGGACAACTTGCTCGACCCCCCCCACGACGGGGTAGTAAAGCTTGTTGACCTGAAGAATCTTAATCATCCGGCGCAGTCCCCATAAACGCTGCATACTTCGTCAACATCGCCGAGGCAGACAACCTTGCCCCTTTCAAGCAAAACGGCCCTTGAACACATTTCCTTAATAGTCGCAGCGTTGTGGGAGACCAGCAGCACAGTAACTCCCTGTGAAATCATATTATTTATGCGCTCCTCGCATTTCGCTTGGAATTTATAGTCCCCAACGCCCAGTATTTCGTCAACGATTAGTATGCTGGGCTGCACGCTGGTTGCGACCGCAAAGCCCAAGCGCCCCATCATGCCGGACGAGAAGTTTTTTAAGGCGACATGCTCGAACTCCCAGAGCTCAGCAAAATCAAGGATTTCATTATATTTGGTTTCCATGTACTTGGGGGGGTGCCCATACATGGCACCATTCATATAAATGTTGTCGCGGGCTGAGAATTCGGGGTCGAACCCTGCGCCCAGCTCCAAAAGCGGGGATATCTCGCCGTCAACCATCACAGAGCCTTCCGTCGGTCGGAACACCCCTGCGATAATTTTGAGCAAGGTCGATTTTCCTGCTCCGTTGAGACCCATAAGGCCAAAGACCTCGCCCTTGCTTACTGTGAAGCTCACGTCTTGGAGCGCCCAAAACTCTTCGTAAAACAGTTCCCGTTTGACGGCTTTTATAACATATTCTTTCAGCCCCAGTATCTTGTCCTTGCTGAGGTTGAATCTCATCGAGACATTCTGGACCGATATCGCAGGAGAGTCCATGCTGTACCTCCGTTACATGTATAGTATGTACCTGTCTTGCTTGGACATGAATACATAGGTGCCAATGCACAGGGACGCCAAGGCGAATCCTATGCAGACGATGTTCGACCACAAATCCGGTATCCTGCCGTGCAGCACAAGCTCTCGGAAATAATCCACGAAATGGTACATTGGGTTGAGTCCGTAAATAGGGCGGAACCTCTCCGGGATTATTTCCACAGGGTAGATTATCGGAGTCATGAATTGCCACAGGGTCAGTATCACTCCGTAGAGGTATGTCAAATCCCGGAAGAAAACTGCCAAGGAGCTAAGGAACATGGCCATTCCAAGGGCAAACAGGAAGGTGTAAATGACGGGGATGGGGATTAGCAGCATAGTCCATTGAAACTGCTGCCCTGTAAAAACAAAGACGACAAGAAAAGCGATGAATGAAAATGCCAAGTTGACCAGCGACGAAAGGACGCGCGCCACAGGGAATATGTATTTAGGGACATATACCTTTCTGATAATGCCCTCATTGCTCAGTATAGAGCCCATTGCCGCCGTCGTCGATTCGCTAAAAAAGTTGAATATTAACAGCCCGCTCAAAAAGTACACAGGAAAATCTTCAATCCCAAATCTGAACACATGGGCGAACACCATTGTCATTACGAGCATAGTGAGTATCGGGTTGAGCAGCGACCAGAGCACGCCAAGGACGCTTTTGCGGTACTTCGCGATGAAGTCCCTTTTCACAAGGAGCTTCAGCAGGTGCTTAAAGCGGTTGAACGAGTAAGCCTGCCATTTCATGAAATCGCACTTTATTATAAACGCCAGGATAAAAGCTATGACGAGGGCGGCGGTCATTGCCAGAAATAGGATTTTCGGGGCAAAAATCAGCATGTGGTCGGCCCGGCTGCCTATTATGCTCTCCGGCAGGTAGAGCATAGGTATGAAGAATATGATTGTCAGCGCCACTGTAATCAGCGCAAGGCGTTTTTTTGATAATGTCATGTTGGCTCCATTTGTCCATTGTTGAAGTCACTAACCTATAAGTTCAATTTGCTTTTTGCGGATAGCATAGAAATATAGGATATCCGCAACTGGCTCAGAGTGCGCATTTTCAAGAATTTGAGGATTGTCCACCATTTCGCTCAATACGTGCAGCAGCTCTTCCCGCTCAGCGTCTGCCAGATTTCTGTAGGCGGCAGTCCACTTTTTCAGTAGCCCCATATCCCGGAAGAAATGGCGGAAGCGAATAAGTTCATCGGGCATTGCCAGAATTTCAAGGAACTCGCTTACATTGCGGCCAAAAGCCTCTTCAAAGAAATCCCTTTCCCTTGCAATGACCCCCTTTGTTACATTTATGATGACGTTTATTGCGCGCAAATATTTCTTGTTCCAAAATTCGCCTACAAAAGCCCTGTCCGTTTTGTCAATTGGGGTAAATCTCATAGGGAACGAAAAACCTCTCAGGTCGCTAGATTGGTTGTAAAGGGTGACGGCGATGTCAAGCCTTTTCCACAAATCCTCAGGAGTGTCCATCCAATTGTATAGAATATAATTTGAAAAATGCCTGAATCCACTGCTTATTGCAAGATTTGTCGCATCCGTAAATACATTCGCACCGTCAATGCCGTCAAAGGCCAGCCTGAAGGGCCTAATTGGGAGTTTTGCCAAATGAGCGATTGTTGAGGGCGATATAAGGCGCGCATCAATGCCTTGGTTGAAGTCGACGTATCTAACCATTTTCGTTTTATTTGAATATGTTTCGAACATGCCTGAAATATATTCTCTGTGCTGGCGCAAAACAGCTAGTTTGTCGTCTGCTTCGACTATTTGGGCAAAGGCTTCGTTGAATTGGCAGAACACTTTTTCATATCGGGCAATACGCTTGGAGAATTTTTGCAGCAAATCAATTGCTCGTGAAATGAGTGCAGAATAATCAATTTGGAGTTTTATCCTCCGCTCGATTTTGTCTATTGTTAACTTAAATTCGTTAGGGCGGGTAAAATTAGGGGTACCGTCAAATCCCGACGCCACAATATCGTCTGCAATTTGTGCAAGTTGGGGCGAAAAAAGGATGTTATTATCCATCATTAGCAGATTCCTCTTTTGCCCATATTTTTCATCAACCTGCTCAATCTGCGTCAAGATGCGGTTTGTTGTTTCAAAGGTTGGCTCAAGAATCCTGACCGCACAGAACTCGCACCTGCGCGGACATCCCCTTGTAGTATGAATAAAGTAGTTGTCTCCTGCTGGATATTTATACGAGATGTCGTCAAGGATGTCATAATCAAGTGGCAATTCATCTATATTTATGCAATCGTCGTATCCCAGGGCATTTGAGTCTGTTAGGAGCCCCCTCAATACCTTCGTAGCCCCAGTTTCGGAAATAAATTTGTCTGCGAGCAAAGATACGGCAATTCCGCCGATAAACACTGAGTCAACATGCTTATATTTCATGTAGTGCTTTATAGTTTTGGCAGTTATGCTATATTGGTATGTGAACATCGATGTGATATATATGCGGTCGGCGTCGATGATTTTGGTATAAGGCGCTTCCCCTTTATAAAATTCAACAATATCCCCTCGGCCGCGATGGTAGGTTGCCAGCTTCATTAGCGCAATTGGCGGGTATTTATTTTTGTAGTCAGGCTCGACCAATAGGATTCTTGGCATCTTATTTTTCCTGCTCTTCGTTGAGCTTCTTCTTCAAGAAGGCCCGGATTTTTATGAACGATTTGAGATCCCTCTCTTCTAAGAAATAGCCTTCCAACGCGTTTAGCACTTTTGAGTAAAAACGTTTGACCGTAATGCTGGCTTTAGGTATATCCTCGTAAGGGCGCTCGGGCAGCGGCGGGATGTCTTCCTGTTTATCATCAGCCACCGGAGTATAAAAATCCGACAAGAACTGCTCTTGATTCAACCCTTGGGTCAGTTCGGTATAGGCTTTAATCAGTTTCTCTTTCTTCTTTGCATCGGATTTATCGCTAAAAGCCCTTGATGCTGCATAACGATATGCAATCAGCCTCCGCAGAAATTCAGCAATAATGCTGCGCAGTTCAATGGACGACGCATCGATTTTGAACCAATCCCGCCTCGCGTTATCATCTAAACTATCCGTGTAGAGCAGCATCTCCCCATACACGCCCGCCAAAGTTTGGGTCAATTCGCGATAGGTCGCCACGTAGTCGCTCGAATTGACGGAGACTGCATCCGCAAGAGAATCCTCTCCGCCAACCAACATGTTTTTTGAGCGGACTTTGATGCCGCGCGGCTCATTTGTGGGGTTGGCCGTCACTTTCCGATTAAATGAAAACCATAAAACGCCTATTTTCTCCGGCTCCTTGTTTTCGGCCCTTGGTTTGAGTTGCAGCGGCCAAAAAACAATCTCGGATTCGAGGATATGTCTGCCTTCGTACGGTTTGTAAAGTGTTTGCCCATCCAACCTTATGTCGAAAGAAGAAGCCTCGAGAGATTTGCCCATTACCCGATCGTACTCTTGCTTCACTATGCCTTGCGCGTCAAACGAGGGGGAGTAGCGCAATGGCAGCAATAGGCACAACTTGCCCCTGAAGTCGGCGGTGGACAGCAGTTCAACGATTTCTACGCTATAATTGCGTATGCGGACTTCAAAAAAATGGCATTCAAGGCTACCGTCATAGGGGTATTCGAATATTTTGGATATTTCCCCCATCGCTGCATCCAGCTCGTGGTCTTCTCCCTTTAAAAGCAGGTCGGAATACTTCTTGCCGTCCCACTGAAAAACTTGAATTTTGTCCGACCCTTTAACCTTGTTGCGGAAAATTAGCTCATCGCAAAACGGCAATGCCGACAATCTGCCGATGCCCCGAAACCCTATTTGGTCTTTGTATTTCCCTTTGTCCGACTTGCCTATGCTTCTCATATATTCTTCAAATTTGCTGAGTTCAATCCCATAGCCATTGTCGGCGAAGCGGATAGCCTTGTTTTCGTAATCTATTTCAATATCGACATAGAAATCTTCCATGTCGATCCCACTATTATCCCTGGTTGCGGCTACGTAGGCATCTACGGAGTTTTGGATATATTCCCGAAAGAGGACGATTGGATCCTCGTACAGCGCAGAAGTCAGTGTTTCCAACAGGCGCAACCCCATTTTAATCCCGGCCACGGCATTTCCCCCTCGTATATTCACCGTATTTTGATATTTTTAGACTCCAGCTTTGATGCCAACCAACCATATTTTTGCGCAACACGCCGATCCAGCGGCTTGCTTTTTCGGGGCTGCTTCGTCTTTTCTTTAAGTATCTTCAGTATGCCTTGCTCCTTCAATAGCCGCTCAGCCGCTTTTGTATCTAACCTATGCTCTTCGATGGCATACTTAAAGAAGTCCAAATACATTTCCTTGTCTGTGTCCGTAGCGATATGGTCAAATGACAGAAGGCCCTCCGTGAAATCGAAAAACTCTTTCGTCAGAATGATTCTTGGGTAAATGGCATGCTCGCTTTCGAGTTTGTATGCATCAATGTAAGCGGGGCCGATAATAATTTGAGGATCGTCGGAGACCGAAACCATGCCTGCGGTTATGGCCCCGCGCAACAACATTTGGCATTCGATTAGAACCTGCCACTGCACATTTGACAATATCGCACAAAATTCTGTGGCGCAGTCGTCATCTGCCACTATCAGGAATCCGTCCGCAACCTGAGTATAGTGCAGTTTGTCTTCTTTTGCGAGGTAGTCGCAAGGCGCTTGCACAAAATTGCGCAGCTTTGTCATGACCTCGAATATGCTCTCTGCGTCATTTTTCTCGTAATCTTTTATCATTTGGCGCATTCCGAGTATATCAATCCAAGCGACTAATCGTTTTCTGTATGGTTCTCTCGGGGCATCTCGTTCCGGCTGGTAAGACTCTACACTCGATTCCTCATCATCCAACCACGACTCAACTATGGAGCTATCTTTGGCCATTAAGAATCCCTCAAAATCAATTAATATTCTGCGACACATTCAAAATTAATGGTATCACTTGTCAAGAAAAATCCCAGATGCCGAACAGGATATCATACTTGCACCAAATTTACAAGCAAAATCACTACGCAATCCTACAGGCCTTAAACGAATGCGTCTTGCTTGAGCGCATAAAATACGGCAATTATGAAGCCCAGATGAACCTACCCCTGTGCACCATAGATACAATCAGATATATGCAAAAAAGAATAGGCTCAGAAATTACCCTGAGCCTATACCGGACCGGCGAATTTTAGCTTTTACGCTTTGGGGCAGGCACTCACGCTTGTGCAGCTTGCACAGCCTCTTTGACCTGCGTTTCGACCAGCTCGCGCAAACAATGGGGAACGCCGCCGTAATACTTGTGAATCGCAACGCATTCTTTGCACTTGCCTTTATAGTCACAAGACGGGGCACCATCTATACCTGCTAGGCACTGGCATTTCATGTTCTCTGGGTCAGCAAGTATTTCCTCGTAAGGTATCCGCTTGATACCGTTTACATAATTCTCATTTGTTATCCGTTCATTTTCAGCCATAATAATATTGCCCTCCAAGAAAAATTTGGTCTACCTTACCACAAAAAGACAAAAAAGTCAAATGCCAGAACGACTCTGCAAATCATAATATAAATGTTATGGGAGAACCTGAAGATGTATATTGTAAAGGGTACTTAAATCATACCCAAATACAATATACGGCAAAAGGCTCATCTGTAGCGGATTCAAGCAGTTTTGCGAGGAAAAGGAGGACAGACGAAAACACAAGTACATCCGAGTGCCACACGTTATTATTCAGAATAGCGTAGTGGCACTTTTATTATAGCAGAACACAGGCACGGCAATCAGCAAAAATAAATTTTGATAACAGGAACATTGCGCCCTCTTTTTTGACGTATTCAATTGTAAGGGATATAAACATGGTTTATAATAGAACCATACCCTTACATATTTTAACCATGTTTGAAAAGGAGGGATTATTTTTGGAACACATTGTATTCGAGCATCGACGGCGGATGTTCGAGGGTATGCACTATCTACCTATTGTCTACCTTATACCCAATGAAATAGCCGAAAAACGAGGTTTTTCTGACTTCCCCCGCGACCCATACATTGCAGCAACAGAAGATAAATGGCTGGATATTTACAACAGCAATTATTTTCAAATGAACTTGATGGATACAATCTCATGGATGATGTGGCAGCATCTTGGGATTAGAGGCGGTATTGAAAACTACTCAATCCGCAATCCCATTTCCATCATGGTGTATGACTTGGGCATGTGGGTGTGGTTGTTAGCCGAAGTCGGTATTGACCTTGATTCATTAGCGGCTTTACCCCACGGCGATGTAATACCTTTTCTCACTATGGAAGAATCAGCCGAGATATGTAATGCTCTTGCCAACGCTTTTTGGAATCATCCCGATTTGAAAATGCGTAAAGTGCATGAAATCGTCAGCACCCACCGCTCCCACGATGATTATTCAAGCAGACCCAGCCATGCAAAAATGGACTTCCACCGCCACTATTATCACACAAGAGCCAAAACAAAGGTAGAGCCGATTATAAGTGGCTATGATGAAAACGGCGAAGAAGAAATNGTTTATGCACCATACACGCCTAACGAGTTTGCCGAAGTTGAGTTCCGTATGTGGTTTGACGGATTTTTGGAGCAATTAAGCGAGAAAGACCAACAAATTATAAGGCTGTTGGAGCAGGGCTATACCCAAGAAGAAATTGCCGAAATGTTAGGCTATGCCAATCATAGCGGCGTTACGAAACGGATTATATATATTCGCAAGGCATTAATCGACTTCAAAAAAGCTGATGCAGAAGGGGTGAAATGGAAACCACAGAGAAAAAAGCGAACAACCAAAAGCAAAGATACAGAGAATTAGAGCCGTCAACGGTAAAGTTGGCGGCTTTTTGTATGGGATAGGTGAAACACCGACCCCTTGCAAGGAGTGTATGAAACGTACACCCCTCTGCCGTGAAATACGGCGTAGGTGGGTAGCGAAACACGACCTACCCCTGCATAGAAAACGACAGCAGGTAGGTGGCGAAACGCCACCTACCAAATAGATAAGGCATCAAGGAGGGCATGAAACGTGCCGTTCTTTCCATCATTAAAAATATGCTGTCCGCCAACTATACCGTATACTCAATAACAAATCGTTATTGAGCCACAAAAATAATCATCCACCGCACGGCAATCGCGCCGTGCTTTTTTAATGCAAAAAATCAAAAACAGAAAGGATGTTGCGATGAGCAAAACCATAAAAACAGGAGAGCCTACAACAGCAATGGCGGCAATTACCCCGCCCACAATCAGCACCATTAAGCCCCACCACACACCCACTGCATCACGCACCACAACAAAGAAAATCGGCGGAACAACCTACGAGGTAGTTTTGCATTTCAGCAAAACCAGTAACGAAACCATCAACGACAAAATTACAAGGCTGATACAGCGTGAAAACTTCACAGAAAAGGCGGCGATGTAATGAGAAAATCTGATAAAATAAATTCAAAAAATGTACGCGCAAGCCGCATATTCTG